>CAZVEI010000085.1:0-7131 GCA_964626295.1 uncultured Alkalibaculum sp. | reverse complement strand
ACGAAACCTTTATTGAGGTCATTGTAGCTCCTTCTTATACGAAAGAAGCCATAGACGTACTTAAGGAAAAGAAAAATATCCGAATTATGGAGTTGCCAAACATCGAAAAACAAGGTTATGGCATGGAGTTTAAAAAAGTCCTCGGTGGTATATTAGTACAAGATCGAGATGAACAGCTTTTAGATGGAGAGACGAAATGCGTCACGAATAGAAAACCTACTGATGAAGAAATGGAAGATTTGCTCTTTGCGTGGAAAGCCGTTAAAAACACAAAATCAAACGGCATTAGCATTGCAAAAGACAAAATGCTTATAGGAAACGGACCAGGACAAGTAAGCCGAATTTGGGCCCTAGAAAACGCGATTCGTCAGTGTAAAGACAAAGTAGAAGGAGCAGTCTTGGCCTCTGACGCTTTCTTCCCATTTGAAGACTGCGTAGAAGAAGCAGCTAAAGCAGGTATTACAGCCATCATTCAACCAGGAGGCTCCATTCGAGACGAAGACTCTATAAAACTATGTAATGAAAAAAATATCGCTATGGTATTTACGGATATGAGGCATTTTAAACACTAAACAAGGTGGTCAGGTGGTCAGGTGGTCAGCAAAAACATTAATGCGAAAAGGCAAAGGGTAAGAATAATAAAATATTCAATGAACGATGAATAATGAAAAATGAACATGGAACAGTACAGATATGCGACTATTTACTTAGCATTTTATATTGTGAACTGTTCATTGTTCCATACTCATTGTTCACTGCGACGTCAGTCGCATATTTGCTGATCACCCGACCAACGAACCAACCGTATAAAGGAGGAATTTACATGAACATCCTAGTCATCGGCTCTGGGGGGAGAGAACATGCTTTGGTTTGGAAATTATCCCAGAGTCCTAGAGTAGAAAAGATCTACTGTGCTCCAGGAAATCCTGGAATTGGGCAGCTTGCTCATTGCGCAGATATTTCTGTAGAAGATTTAGAGGCTTTGGCATCCTTTGCCCTAGAAAATGCAGTTGATTTAACTGTAGTTGGCCCAGAGGTTCCACTAGTTCTTGGCATATGCGATACATTTGAAGAAAAGGGCTTAAAGGTAATAGGGCCTAATAGAGCTTGCTCTCAGTTCGAAGGGAGTAAAGCTTTTACGAAGAAGTTTTTAGAAAAATACAATATTCCTACAGCAGCTTATAGAGAGTATACGGATTTAGACGCTGCATTAAAAGGCTTAGATGAATTTGACGTTCCCGTTGTAGTCAAAGCCGATGGCCTTGCTGCAGGAAAAGGCGTAGTCATAGCAGAGACAAAAGATGTAGCTAGGCAGGCCCTAAAGGAAATGATGGGTGATTTGTCTTTTGGAGAAGCTGGCAAGAAGGTCGTATTAGAAGAGTTCTTAAAGGGTACAGAAGCTTCTATCCTGTGCTTTGTAGACGGAAAATCAATCGTTCCAATGGAAAGCGCTCAGGACTACAAGCGAATTGGAGATAACGACCAAGGCAATAATACAGGTGGTATGGGCACATATTCACCTAATAGATTGTTTGATTCCAACTTAAACGAAATTGTAAGAAGAGAAGTCCTAGACCCGATTATAAAAGGCTTTAAAAGTGAAGGGTTAGATTATAAAGGTATTCTTTTTATTGGATTAATGATTGAAGATGATGAGCCAAAGGTCCTTGAATTTAACGTCCGCTTCGGAGACCCAGAGACCCAATCTGTCCTAGTGAAATTAGAAAGCGATCTTATAGATATATTTGAAAGCATGATAAATGGAACACTATCATCCCAAGAAATAAACTGGAGTAGCAAAAGTGCAGTGACAGTAGTCTTAGCATCAGGTGGATACCCAGAAAGCTATGAAAAGGGCAAAGTGATTAGAGGATTAGACCAAGTAGAAAACAGCATTGTATTTCATGCTGGAACAAAAGAAAAAGAAGGCAAAATCCTAACTGACGGCGGCCGAGTTTTAGGTATAACATCTACAGGGGAGACAATAGAACAAGCAAGAAACAAAGCATATGAAGACGTGAAGAAAATTTCCTTTGAGGGAATGCAATATAGAACGGACATTGCAAAGGGAAATTAGTGTGGGAAGAGAGTATATCAGATAATGATATGCTCTTTTTTTAACTGAAAGCTTTCAAAGGGATGATTATATTAAAAGTAATCGTAATATAGATTAAATTTTTTCCTTTATAAAATGACCGCCGTTGACGATCATTTTAGTTTGCGAGAGATTATCTACCTTATGTTAATGATTGGAAAATAACAACCGCTTGGCTATCGTTTAACCATTGTTAAACCACCATTAAATATGGTATATTCATATTATTCAATCTTTAAGATTAACTAGGTAGGTGAAAAGTATGGAAATAAAGCGTATAAAAAATAAAGAGGAACTAAAAGATGCATTTTATATTCGATTAAAGGTATTTGTGGAAGAGCAAGGAGTGCCTAGAGAGAACGAAATAGACGAGTACGAGGATGACTCGGATCATATCGTCCTTTACGAGGAGCATAAACCTGCAGCTACAGGAAGACTTCGAATCATTTGCGGAGATGCAAGATTACAGAGGATTTGCGTCTTAAAGGAATACCGAGAGCTAGGACTAGGAAAGGCAATTATAGAGTATCTAGAATCCATGGCAAAAGAAAAAGGCTGCAAAACGGCCATATTGGGCGCACAAGTACAAGCTAAAGGATTTTACGAAAAGTTAGGATATAAGCAGAGTTCTGGTCTGTTTTTGGATGAGGGAATTCCACATGTGGAAATGAGCAAAAAACTGAAATAGCAGAAAGCTGAAAGTGGAATGTGAAAAAGCAGCAACCAACATTCCGCTTTCAGCTTTTTCTATTTAAAACTTTATTGTATTTTTTTTTAGTGTTTTTCCATAATACAGCTTACAATTTTATACTATCTTTTAGTAATAATTTTGATCCCTTTAAATAAAATGAATGAAGGAGCTTTGAACTTTTTTAAAGGAGATCAATATGAGACGAAAAGACAATTATCTGCCGTTCATTTTTATTTTCATCATCTGTATTGTAGTCATTTCAACAGTAAATCATTTTAGCCACCAGGAACAAGTGAGCGCACTTGTAAATGACAATCCAGTGGATACTAGCCGTGTTGATTGGTTCGTTCCAAAAACTGAGAAAAATCAAAGGCCTGTATTTCCAGATTACGTCTATTCTTATATCGAAAAATACAAGGCTTATGTAATGGGCAGTGAAAAAAAAGAGGCGTACTTAAGTTTTAACTGTGGATACGAATTTAATAATTATACATTAGATATTTTAGATATTTTAAAAGAGCAAGATGTGAAAGCAACTTTTTTCATTACAGGAGGTTATTTAAGAGACAATACAGACATTGTAAAAAGGATGATTGATGAAGGCCATATTGTTGGCAATCATGGTAATACTCATGCAGATTTGTCTACTTTGCTATCTGGAGAGATCAAAAAAGAAATAGTGGATTTTGAACTCTGTTACAAACAATTAATGGGTGTAGATTACACAGATAGATTTTTCAGACCTGCTTCTGGCACATTTACAGAAGAAAGCTTGAAAATTGCTAGAGAGTTAAATTATACTCCTGTATTTTGGTCACTAGCTTATAACGATTGGCAAACAGATAATCAACCAGGTAGAGATGCAGCCTATGAAAAAATCATGAACTCCGTACATCCAGGCTGTATCCTCATGCTTCATACAGTATCACAAAGTAATGTAGAAGCCCTAGAGGACGTTATTTCAAATCTAAAAAACCAGGGATACAACTTTAAGTCCATAGAAGAATTTTCGTGAACCAATGAGCCAAGCGAAAGCAAAGCTTTCGCAGTATATATGTAATCTCACAGACAATCAGCTTACTGAATTGGCAGTGAGATTACATATATACGTAATGAAAGCGTAGCTTTCATTTGGCGAATGGCGCGACTGAGGAAGCGATTTATCGATTCCGAAGGGCAAGTAAGGAAGTATTTTCCAATGGGGCAAGCGAAAGCAAAAATGTTGCAATATTTGTGTATAAGGGTTGAATCTTTGACCTATGAGGCTTGACCCTAGAGCACTGGTGATTGGCAGCTGGTGGCTAAAACGTCAAAGGAACCTTCCAGAATCGAAACAAATGAAACTACCATAAATCTTCAATCTTCTTATAGAGACGAAAGGTATATTTGAAAAAATTACACATATAAATAATATATATTAGGAGGTGTATAGTATGGACGATAAAAAAATAGTGGGAACAGGTAGAGTAGAATTAATATCTAGGGAAGAGTTAAAGTTATCTGGCGTCAAAGATGTACATAGTTTTAATGAAGAGACAGTCATATTAGAGACAGAGCTAGGTTTGTTAACGATAGGCGGTCAGGACTTACATATTGTCAAATTAAATTTAGAAGGTGGAGAATTAGAGGTAAAGGGAGTTATTGACTCTTTTGTTTATAGCGATGAAAACAGCCTATTTAGCAAAGGGGAAGGTATTTTTAGCAGATTATTTAAATAGAGTTTAGGGGACAGCCATGAACGAAAATATCTATTTGCAAATCTATGTTTTCCTCTATACTTTATATGGAGGAATGATCATAGGGATTCTTTACGACTTTATAGATGTCTTAATAAACGATAATATCATCAAACGAAGATCTATTTCAGACCTATTGTTTTGGGCTGTTGCTTTTAGTATTATTGTAGGGCTATTGTTTTATGTCAATAATATTAATTTCAGAATTTATAATATCTTAGGATTTGGTTTAGGGTGGTTTGTTTACTTTTTTACCTTGAGTAGATTGATTCGAAAGCTATTTAATTTAATCAAAGGTATTGTTAAGGCAATAGGTACTAGGTTAGTGCAGTTTTTTAGAATTATTACTTTACCTATGAGAAAAATTGCACAAAAAAGTAAAATAGTGAGTAATTTATGTAGAAAGATCGTAGAGAAAATAGTAAAGGATTTTATAAAATATAAAACATATTTATTCAAGAGTTGATAAGCCTTGTATTTTCCCCCGTTTTATGAAATAATATATCTATTAATAGTAAAGGGGAAGCGTAGATAGTGAAAAAGAAAAGAAAAGTAAATAAAGGCCGATTGCTAATTATTGTAGGGATACTTTGCTTTTTTCTTTATAATATTATCTCCGTGGAAGTGCAGTATTATCAACTCAAGAATCAAAAAAATGAGCTTGAGCTTCAGCTATCCCAAGAAAAGGACAAACTAGAACAATTAGATAATGAGCTTACTCAAGTGGAATCTGAAAAATACATTGAGATGTTAGCTAGGAAATATTTTGGACTAGTCTATCCTGACGAAAAAGTAATAATAGAGGTAGAACCTGAAGAAAAATAGGGTAACATTGGTTTTAATTAATATATATATAATATATGAGGAGGATTTTTGTCAATGCCATTTGAGGTAAATCAAATAGTAGAAGGTGTAGTAAAAAGTATTACGAAGTTTGGTGCGTTTGTTGATGTTGGAGGTAAAGTTGGATTAGTCCACATATCTGAAGTAGCAGATGGATTTGTAAAAGAAGTTTCAGATTATTTAAAAGAAAATGACACTGTAAAAGTAAAAATTATTTCCATCAATGAAGGAAAAATAGGATTATCTATCCGACAAGCACAACCTAAAAAAGAACAACCCCCGAAGCAGCAATATAAGCCAAGAAACAATCATTATAAGAAGAGCGAAAGCGTCAATCACCCCCCTACATTTGATGATCAGCTTAGTCAATTCATGAAGGATAGTGATGAAAGACAGCAAGTTCTTAAGAAAAATGCTAAGAAAACAAAAAATAGGTGTTTTAATAGATAATATAGAGAACAATAAAAGCATCCGAAAGGATGCTTTTATTGTTCTCTAGGTGGTAAGGTTTTGCTTACCACCCGACCACCTTATCACCTTAAAGTAAAGGAGCTCTCAAATGAAAAAATACGCCGCAATTGACATCGGAACCAATTCTACACGGCTGCTTATTGCTACTGTTAACCAGGGAAGGATCATCTCTAGAGAGAAGCATTTAATTACTACTCGTATGGGGCAGGGAGTTGATGAGAATAAGATTATTAATGTAGAGACAATTCTTAGAAATTTAGGAGCTCTTAAGGAGTTTAAAGCGCTAAGCGAAAGTAAAGGTGTAGAAGATTTTATCGTCTTTGGTACTAGTGCTCTTAGGGATGCAAAAAATGCAGAAGAGTTTATTGATCTAGCTAAAAAGGACTTGGATTTAAACGTAAATATTTTAGATGGCCAAGAAGAGGCTCAGTATGCTTTTTTAGGTGTAAGTGAACAATTTAAAGGAGAACCTTTTATTATTATGGATGTAGGGGGAGGAAGTACAGAGCTGGTCTGTGCATCTAATGGAAGAATTATAAACAGCATAAGTTTTAATATGGGTGCAGTGCGCATGACAGAGAGGTTCATAAAAAATGATCCGCCTCTAAATGAAGAGATAAGAAGTATTACTGAATTTGTACACGAGACTTTAAGAGGGACCTATAATATGGAGGAACCTTTTACAATAATCGGCGTAGGAGGTACAGCTACCACACTATCTCAAATAGATCAGGAAATGGAAGAGTATACTCCTCAGAAGATACACAATAGTGAAATTTTTGCAAAAAATATAGACCATATGATTAAAAAGTTTATAAGCCTTAAAGATGAAGATCGGAAAAAGATCATAGGCCTAAGTCCTAAAAGATCTGACGTGATAACTGCAGGCGCCATCATTGTTTCGGAAGTTTTGAAGCGCTATAAAAAGGACTCTTTTAAAGTCAGTGATTACGACAATTTAGAAGGAGCCATATTTAATTTTTTAAAAAAGTTTAAAAAAGTTATTGACGAATGACTCAGGATGTACTATAATAATTTTTGTCCCTCGAGGACAAGCCGAAGTGGCGGAACTGGCAGACGCACAGGACTTAAAATCCTGCGGTCCTAAAAGACCGTACCGGTTCGATTCCGGTCTTCGGCACCAATTAAGTTATAAGATTTACGTTGTAAGGAAAAGTATTATAATCACCAAAGGTGATTTAAATACATAGAACTTAAAACAACATAGAACTTAGAACGAATAACGCGGGATGGAGCAGTTTGGTAGCTCGTCGGGCTCATAACCCGGAGGTCGT
>CAZVEI010000084.1:0-7191 GCA_964626295.1 uncultured Alkalibaculum sp. | reverse complement strand
TGAATTTTTGACCCATAGGCCACCACCCTAGAGCATTGGTGACTGATGGCTGATTCCTATTTTTCTTTTAATCCTGCCAATATTTTTTCTGGTAATGCAGGTAATTTTGTTATTCTTACGCCACAAGCATCGTAAATAGCATTTACAATTGCAGCATGTGGTGCTGATAATGGCATTTCGCCAACGCCAGATGCTCCTCTTGCTCCATCAGGTCTTTCTGTTTCTTGATGAATAATCTTAATATTATCTGGTACATCTTTTATTTGAGGCATTCCTGCTTTCGTAAATGATGTATGATAGTGGATATCTTCGTAATCTTCTGTCAATGCAAGACCGATACCTTGCGCTAAACCACCGTAAATTTGTCCTTCAACAACTAACACATTACCAATCTTACCAATATCAGATACGATCGTTAATTGTTCTACATTTGCTTTACCAGTAGTAGTATTAACCTTAACTTCAGCTAATAGTACACCGTACATATAGTTTGCAAATGGATCTCCTTGGCCTGTAACAATATCTTGGTCCGTTCCAGGTGTAGCCCATTTACCTTCATATTTTGTTGGAAGACCTGCTGCAACAACTTCATCATATGTCATGTATGTTCCATCAGCTTTTCTAAGTGCGTTTACAAGGTTTTCACATGCAACTCTTGTAGCATTACCAGTAGTTACTGTTGAACGGCTACCACCTGATGGTCCTGAGTTAGGTGTTTTTTCCATATCATTCATAACTAAACGAATTTGTTCAGGTGTTATTCCTAAAGGCATTAATGCATCATAAGCATAGTATAAGGTACCCATGTCTGCTCCTTGACCATGATCTTCCCAAGAGTTACCTACACTTACTCCTTTAGGAGTAATTTCTGCCCAAGCTTCAGAAGTATCAACGCCACCTAAGCCTGCAGCATAAATTAACAATGAAACGCCCACGCCGTACTTGTATTCTCCGCCTTCTTTATTCTTTTCTGTAGCTTTCACTTTTGCATCTTCATAGTGAGGTTTTAACTTATCCATTGCGTCAACTAAACAATATACTTCAGGTTCACAACCTTGTGGTGTTGTATCTCCAGGTCTGTATACATTTTTATATCTTAATTCAAATGGGTCAACTCCCATTTTAGCTGCTAATTGATCTATTAAAACTTCTGTTGAGAATAAACTTTGAGGTGAACCGTATCCTCTAAATGCAGAACCCCATTCATGGTTCGTTGCTACTGTGCGGCCTTCATTCCTAATACTTGGAATCATATATCCAGCGCCCATAAATTGTGTTCCTCTTAAAGTTACTAGATCCCCAAATTCGCAGTATGGACCGTGGTCAACTGAGAAATCGCCTTCCATAGCTAAGAGTTTACCATCTTCATCAGCAGCAAATTTAACATTCATGAAGAATGGAGATCTCTTTCCTGTGTAAGCAAAATGCTGGGCTTGTGTAAATTCTAAGTATACAGGTTGCTTTGTTACTAAAGTTGCTACTCCTAAAAGTCCTTCCATTGTTGGACTGAATTTATAGCCAAATGTACCACCAGCATTATTTTCAACGATTACATATTTCTCAGGGTCAACGCCTATACCTTCTGCAGTCATTAGATGATGGAAATGTAAAGCGATACTCTTAGAGTGAATAATTAATTTTTCATCTTCATCCATATATGCAAATCCTACATCATTTTCAAGAGGCATATGTGGTTGTCTTCCAACATAGAAATCATCTTCTATAGTGTATTTCGCTTTTTCAAATATTGGAGCTGTTTCTTCTCCTTTTATTACTCCACACTCGAAATAAATGTTTGGAGTTCCAGGATGAATTTCAATAGCGTCTTCTGCCATTGCTGCAGGAGCGCTCATATATTCAGGCAATGTTTCAAGTTCAACTTTTACCTTTTTACAAGCTTCTTCTGCTATAGCAGGATCCTTTGACAATACTATGGCTAAAGGATCGCCATATTGGAATATTTTTTTATCGCAAAGGATAGGTCTTTCTTTTCCATCACCTTTATTTTGAGGGAATGCCAAACCATTGATTCTGTTGGTTCCTGGAACATCTTTATAAGTTAATACTTTGTAAACGCCAGGCATTTTTTCTGCTTCTGAAGTATCTATAGAAAGAATATTTGCATGAGATACTTCTGCTTGCACTAATTTAGCATGTAATGTTCCCTTAGGAAGTTTAAGCCCTAAATCTGCACCAAAGTCCCATGTTCCTGTAACTTTAGCTAAAGCTGAAGGTCTAATATATTCAGTACCCATCATTTGAGCGCCTTGTGGAAGTTGATACCATATGTCTTCTGTTTTAATTTCGCCTCTCATTAATTTAGCAGCATCCATTACAGCATCTACTATTGGTATGTATCCAGTACATCTACATAAATTTCTATGTTTTTGGAACCAGTCTCTAACTTCTTCTCTTGTAGGGTTAAGGTTTTCTTCTAATAAAGCAACTGCTGACACAATAAAGCCAGGAGTACAGAAACCACACTGAGCTGCCCCATGAACCATCCATGCTAATTGTAAAGGATGTAGGTTTTCTCTTGAACCAACGCCTTCGATTGTTATGATCTCTGCGTCTTCTTTTACATTTTTCATTTTTGTAATACACGCTCTTACAACTTTACCATTAAGGATTACGGAACATGCACCACATTCACCTTTGTTACAACCAACTTTTGTACCTGTTAAATGCATTTGTGCTCTTAGAAACTCTGATAGTTTTGATTGAGGATCAACAACTGCTCTCGTTTCAACCCCATTAATAAATAATGTTCTTTTAATCATAATTATCCTCCTTAAATATATTAGTGTAGTTCTACTATATTTAAAGCAATTTTCATGCCAAACCTTAAAACCTTTGACTTCAATAGCCCGAACAGGTGTTTGTTCGTTTTTTTAACAATATCCATCGATTCATTGTTAGAAAATCGAACAAAGTACCATTTTTAATATTTTCAGATTTCTACTTATCCGTAAAAATCCTTTCCTTACTTTTAAAATCATAAATATTATATTTTAATATTATATTTCTTTATTTTATTATATAATGTGTTTCTCTTTATACCAAGAATATCAGCTGAGTGCGTAATATTCCCATTGCATCTCGTTATTATTTTTATGAGATGCTGTTTTTCTACAGATTCTATATCCATATTTTCTTCATAATGTTCATGATCGCACTGGTTTAATCTTCTTCTAAAATAGTCTATTGGGAAGTTTTCTGTGTTAATTATTAATTCAACTATATTTTGAAGCTCCCTTATATTACCTGGCCAATTGTATTTTTCCATTACTACTATATTTTCTTCTGTGACATGAACTTTATTTTTATTTAGATCCTTAGAAATTTTATTCATAAAATGATTTACTAATAGCCTTATATCACTTTTTCTTTCTCTTAAAGGAGGAACATAAAGCGGCAATACATTTAGCCTATAATACAGATCTTTTCTAAACTTTCCTTCTTTGACATCTTCTTCTAAGTCCCTATTTGTTGATGCAATTATTCTGACATCCACAGGTATAGGCTTTTTACCACCAAGTCTAGTGATGAAACCTTCCTCTAAGATTCTTAAAAATTTCACCTGCATATCTAGAGGCATTTCCCCTATTTCATCTAGTAGAATTGTACCTCCATACGCTAATTCAAACTTCCCAGGATTCCCACCCTTTTTAGCTCCTGTGAAAGCACCATCCTCATATCCAAATAACTCCGATTCAATAAGGGCTTCAGGAATAGCTCCACAATTTATTGGGATAAAGGGTGAATCGCTCCTAGAACTCGTGTTATAAATAGATTGGGCAAATAATTCTTTTCCAGTACCGCTTTCACCCATGATTAAAACAGTGGAACTACTATCCGCTATCTTTTTTGCATATTCAATTATTCTCGTAAAATTTGCATCTTGTCCTATAATATTGTTAAAATTACATCTATAATTATGAATCTTATGACTATTTATTATTTCATTTTTCTTAAAGGCATAAACAACTTCAAAACATTCTTCATCCTCATTGTAAATTTTATTTGCCTCTAAATCGTATGAGAGATCCTTACATGAGACCATATGAACTTGTTTTGAAATGTTTTTATTAACGAGAAGCATGTCTTTTATTTGATTCCATTCATCAATTATTTTACACATATTACCTTCTTTTAACTTGTCGTTTTCTCCAAACATTTCTATGGCTTTATCATTATATTTTTTTATATTTCCATGTTTGTCTGAAGTGATAATGCCCTCACTAATAGCATTAAGAACTTTATTAACACTATTGTATTTTCTTTTTTGCTGTTCACTTTGAGCTTTAACGACAACCATCTCTTCAATAGCTTTAGCCACTGCAACAACTATTCCAAGAGTATGGGGATGTACATTTTTCGTATACCCAGTTAAATCTATAACCCCTATCACATGACCCTGACTATCTTTTATTGGTGCTGCTGAGCAAGTCCATCTGTGATAAGCGCTAATGTAGTGATCTTCTCCAGTAAGCTGTACGGGCTCTCCTGTTTTAATAACGTAAGACATGGCATTGGTTCCGATACTTTCTTCATTCATATATGCACCTGGAATCATTTTAAGGCCAAAGGCCTCTGTCAAGATCTTTTCATCCCCCATCGCGTTTAAAATACATCCCTCACTATCCGTCAAGAAAACAAAGAAGCCACTTCCCTTTGTAAATTTGATTAGTTCTTCTATAAATGGAAGTGCAGTCATAATCATATCTCTGTTTGCAATAAGGATCTTTTGTAAATTTGCATCACTAATTATTTTTTTGCTATATTTTTGTTCTTTTTTTAACCCGAGCTGTGTACATCTCTCTTGAGATTGTCTTACTAAAGTTGTATATTCCCCCTTCATACAAGGACTCCTTTCATTTTTTATTATACATCGAATACATTTTCATTTCAGGCATTTGTACTGTATTTTATAATTTCATCAATTAATAATAAATTAAGGCCCTTCTAAAAGTAGAGCTTGTAATGTCCTAATCTCTTTCCTATTTTAATTGAACTCGTCACTTTCTCATAATAATACAAATCTTTATCAGTTTTCCAAAAAATAGGGCACCTCTTGTGAAAAAAAATATCTAAATAATAAAAAAATCAGACTATCATTTGTTGTAATTATATCAATTACTTCCAAAATTTTCAACACCCTAGCAATCCTTATGAACAGCTTAGTCTAAAAGTAAAACTTTTTTATACAAAAAGCTCTTTTCTGGTTTACATTTCTACCAAAAAAGAGCCCTTACTTTACAAAAACACAAATTGCAAATTCTTCAACGGTATTACAAACCTAAATAAAAGCATAAAAATACGCCCTTCTAATTTTTGAAGAGCATATTTCTTTATATTACTTTTTATGAACTTAAAATGCTTTTTTACACTGTATGATTCATTCAGGCAGTCGTTATGGCTCTATATCGAGCAAATCCCCTACTGTTACATCTTCTTGTCTCACGCATTTTCCTAGAGCTTTTTCTATATACGAATGTAGTTTTTGTACCGTTTCGAAAGAGACTACACTCATTTGATATTCATAATAAATTTTTAATCCACCTTCAAAACCGCCGTCCATTACAGTTAGGTATATGGGATTGCTTGCTGCACCATTGCCATACCACTTCGTATCAAGTTGCATTCCCTCCACACTTAATTTCACAGGCTGAAATGTCAATGATGAAAAAAAGTGAGTTGCCTCTTGTGGGGCACCATATGTTTCTTGGACTATTTTCATTACTTCAAGAGGATCTATATTTGCATGACGGTACAATGCAGATTGTTGTTGATCGATACTCTTGCATGCGTTGACTGCGGTGGAGTCTCTTGCAAATACCACTCTAAACGGATAGAAATGAACCCGAGTACCTCCTGTATTCTTTTCTTTCAATACGCCTCTTCTTGCAACAACAGTGTATATAGTGACATCATTCACATAATTTATTTTTGCTAGGTATCCCATATAAGCCAAGAGTACAAGAGACTGCATCGAAACCTTCTTATCTACACAATAAGTGTTCATTTCATCTACAAGCTCTTTATTTATTGATAACACACGATTATCTGCTTTAGATCGTAGATTAAATGTAGGTGCATACCTAAGGCTTAGATCACCTTTCTTCTCCCTGTAATCCTGTAAAACTTCAGGGCCATTAATATGTGTAAATATAGGTTCATCTTCCTTTACAAATAGGCGTTCAAAATACTCTCGGTCTTTTTCATAAGCTGGTGTATTTCTGTAATTTAATTCTTCTTTTAATAACTCTTCATACGAGTACAGTGGCTTTGGCATTTCTGTTCCACTTTTTAGAGCATTGTATATTGCCAGAATATCTTTAAAAAATGTAGTGATTCCCCATGAATCGAGAATCATATGGCTTACGACGAAGTAGACACCATGGGTCCCTTCCGGAGAGCAAATGATATATATTTTGTACATTGGCTTTCCATTTTTAGTCATGCGTTTTTTTGCTATCTTTAGGAGTTCTTTATCCATGTCTTCTCTTGTTTTTCCTTTAAAGTCTAAACTCTCTATAATTGGTTCTTCATACTCTGAAAAGTATTGTTTGGGTTCCCCCTTAACTGAGGCAAATCTTATATTAAAGCTGTCATTTCTCTGGACAGCCATTTTTATAGCCTGAGTTAAAATAGATAAGTCTAGTTTTTGATCCGTCACGGCAAGGGTTGCTATATTGTTCACTTGTTTATGTAATGTGTACTTTTGTGAGAAAAAAAGGACTCTCTGTGCAAAACTAAAATCATAGTAATTTCTATTCATAATAAGTAACCTCCTAATAAATTAAATTTTATTCGACTCGATGCTACTATTTTAAAAGCTTATGGGCAGAACATGGATACAAAAAGTACCGTTCCCTAAGTTACTCTCATTGATCATCTTATTTTATTTATGAAAAATTGATTTAATATAGGCATGCTTACAAAAAATCCCAGATCGACTTAATATAAAATCACTTTGGGTTTTTTATATTATGATATTTACATAAACCTCGCTACTGATTAATTATCTAGCAGCAAGCTCGTTATTAAGGATGTATAAACCATTCCATTGACCATTAATTCTTTCCAATCTCTCTACAATTACACCAAAAGTATCCTCTTCTTCAATCTGCTCGTCCACAAACCATGTAAGAAGATTAAGTACTCTTTGATCAGCTTCTTCTCTTGCTT
>CAZVEI010000083.1:4291-7288 GCA_964626295.1 uncultured Alkalibaculum sp. | reverse complement strand
TGACTTTTTAAGTTTGATTTTTCTTGTGCTAGTTGTGCAGCTGCTTGAGCGGCCTTTTGTTCCTCAGCCTTTTTTGCTGCCTTTCTTGCTTCTTCTTCCTGAGCTTTCTTTTCTGCTTCAGCCCTTTTCTGTTTGTCTAGCTCTTTTCGCGTTTTTTCCTCTTGCGCTTTCTTTTCTGCAGCTACTCTTGCCTTACGCTCTGCTTCTTCCTGAGCTTTCTTTTCCTCCTCGGCTTTTTGAGCTTCCTCAGATTCTTTAATCTTTTGAGTGATGGTGAAAACCAGTCTTGTCTTATTTTTTGCTTCGTCTTCAATTTCGATATTGTAGGTTCCAGTAGTCGTAATATTTACAGTATCTGTTGGAATTGTAAGATTGTTCATTCTGGCCTTTACTACCTTCACATTATCAGAAAATTTCAATTCTACTTTATCTGTTTCAATCGTCTCCCCGTGTTTAAATTCTTCGGGATAGACAATTTCAATTACTGGAGCGATTTTGTCCTCTGATTCATCTATAGTAGCATTTGTGTACTTTGCTCTTCTTGCTTCATCTAATGAGTAGACGGATTTTATCATATCTTTGTTGATTTTATTGATTTCTTCCGCTGCATATTTAGGTGTATTTTGATAATTATAGCCAAATAACAGTATACCTGTTAAGGTAGCCGATAAAGCTATGACTAGTTTACTCAATAGCTTCAGTCCTTTCCGTATTTATATATAAAACCAATATTATATTCTAATTTTCAACTAATAAAAATAATGCTTGTACACTATTTTTATCATTTTATCTTAGTTCCCATAAAATTAATGTAAAATTTAGTTGTAACGAGTGTGTTTTCATAATATATTACATTATATCATTATAACCAATTATTTCTAGATAATGAACATACTTTTAATCAAAATAGTAAATTATCATCATTATACACTACAAACCTACTAGCTTTATTAAACGGAACGGTGAGGGCACCGTTCCCTACTATAATTAAGCTAGAACGTACTGCAAGCTTTATTTAAATATGTCTATGAATGGAAAAGTATTATATACTATTGTATATATAAATAAATATAAGCGAGGGGATTCCTTATGAAAAAAATCTGCATTGTTTTACTTATTACATTCTTGTTCATTACTTCTTCATGTTCTAAAAACTCAAGTCCAACACCTAATGAACCACAACCAACTCCAGAGCCGTCTGTAGAAGAGCCTATTATATCAGACCCTGCTAAATATGAAAATGTTCCAGAAGGCATATCTCCATTAACAGGACTTCCTTATGACGGTGATGGCCGTGCTGTTATGGTGCAATTAGAAAACACAAAAGAAGCTAGACCTCACAGCGGTATTTCTCAGGCTGATCTAATCTACGAAATGGAAGTTGAGAGTAAAATCACTAGACTAACCTCATTCTTCTTAAGCAAATATCCTGAAAAGGTTGGGCCCGTTCGAAGTACCAGAAGACAACACATGCATCTTTGGAAAGAATGGGATTATCTTTATGCATTTTATGGAGGGTCCGAATACGATCCAGGGCAAAATATTTATAGCCTTATGGAGGAATTAAGCCTTACTGCACCTTATTTAGATGGAACGAAAAACAGTGGATCTTTTACACGAGCAAAGGACAGAAAATCACCACACAACGCTTATATTAACCTAAATAATATTATAAATAAATACGATTATAATCCAGTACAACGCAGTATCTACTTTGATGAAACTCTTGATGTCACAGGGGAGGTGGCAGAAGAGATTAGTTTTTCCTATAATTCAAGTAACAATATAAAGTACGTCTATAATGGTGACACATCTGAATATGAAAGATTTATTAACGGAGATCCTATGCTTGACAAGGAAAATGACGAACAACTATCTGTAAAAAACATCATTGTTCAGCATGCCAATCACTATAAGATTGATAACACCCCCTATACTAATATCGATCTTGTCGGAAGTGGAAAGGCAGAATACTTTACAGAAGGCACAATGCGCTCTGGTACTTGGGAACGAAAAAGCGTGAATGATCTCACTAGATACTATGATAAAAACGGCGAAGAAATTGCATTCATGCCAGGAACAAGTTACATCCAAATTCTTCGAAACGATACGAGTGTTGAATTTAAATAGTAATGTTTTTCTTCCGATTTCTTGGGTATCATATCTTTATACCGCAATGAAAGGATGAAAAAGATGAATGTACATGATTTTAAAGTAAAGTCTATAATTGGAGAAGATCTCTCTTTAGAAGAATACAAAGGAAAAGTTCTTCTTATGGTCAATACTGCTAGTAAGTGTGGATTTACACCTCAATTTAGTGGGTTAGAAAAATTATATGAAAAGTATAAAGATAATTTTGTAGTGCTAGGTTTTCCAAGCAATCAATTTTTTGATCAGGACCCTGCATCTAATGATGAAATACAAAACTTTTGCCAGCTAAATTTTGGTGTTACTTTCCCATTATTTGAGAAAATAGATGTGAGAGGAGAAAACGCTCATCCACTGTATAAATTCTTAATCAGCCAAAAGCCATTTAAAGGTTTTGATTTAAATGACGATATAGAAAAGAAATTCTACGATTTAACAAAAGAAAACTACCCAGAATTCTTAGAAGACGGATCTGTTAAGTGGAACTTCACAAAATTCTTAGTATCTAAAGAAGGAGAAGTAGTAGCCCGATTCGAACCATGGGTTATACCAGAAGAGTTAGAAGGAGATATCGAAAAATTAATCTAACTGGTCACTTTCGTAACTAGCAGCAGAAAGTTGAATGTTGAAAGCGGAAAATTTTAGCCACCTTCGGGTGGCTATTTGTGTAAGATTCTTCGCTGCGCTCAAGAATGACTGAGGCTGTTAGCTTAGGTCGGCTCCGCAGGTCTCCCTAAGTGCCGAAGGCACGCTTTTCGACCCTATTTGCTGCATTGTCATCCTTGAGGAGCTTGCAACGAAGGATCTTACACTACCTCGCCTCGGCGAGTTTTCTTTTAGCTTTCAGCT
>CAZVEI010000083.1:3296-4281 GCA_964626295.1 uncultured Alkalibaculum sp. | reverse complement strand
CCTTCGTCGCGAGCTCCTCAAGGATGACATAAGCAGTAGCTAGGGTCAAAAAACACAAAGGCCACTCGCGATGGCGTTTTTGATTTTCCTTACCACCTGACCACCCGACCACCCGACCACCTTACCACCTTTTTTTAATATTCTTCTTCAACTCCAGAAGTATATCATCATACTTAGTAGATTTTAGCTTAGGAAAAGCTCGCAGTAATCTTCGTTCCGAGAATTTAATTCTCGTTTGTAATTCTTTAATCTTCTTATATAATGGCAATGTAGAAAGGTCTATGTCTACACGACCTTTAAATTCATTTATGTTAACGTTTAGACTCTCCTTAAATTCCATCCAGTCTTCATGTTTTTCCTCCATAAATCGTTGGCCATGTGCTATAAAGACCTCGATTTTTTCTTCTAAATTGTCTCTTCCAATAGTGTCCCGTATTTCTTCTTTTAGTACGTATATTTCTTTGAACCGTGAATTTAGCTTTATTGCCGCATTTGACGAATGAATAATATCTCCTAGGATAATTGCAAATAAAAATATACTAATATCGTTTTTGTGTGTATCCGGAATTTCATAAGTAAAAAGCGCTATGTAAGGGTGAATCCATTTTGTAAGTATTACAGATAAAATGCCAAAGTAAATAGAATTTTCTAAGCAAACTCTCCCTTTAATATTAAATTTCTTCTCAGAATAATCCCACCATTTCATTGCAAATATTTTTTCCATTATGTAACTCGTTATGTACTCTAAAATCGAAGTTGTAATCATAGAAAAGAGAAACAAACCGCCTAAGGTTTTCACATAAGGATCCACTAAAAAAATCACATATGTAGCGCCCACACCGTATATGGGGCAAATAGGCCCGTTAAGAAACCCTCTCTCAGCAAAAGCACCTTGTCTTATAGAACAGTATATCGTCTCAATTACCCAACCTAAAAAACTATAAATAAACCAAAATAGAAATAAAACCGTCCAATTCATATAGTA
>CAZVEI010000083.1:1682-3286 GCA_964626295.1 uncultured Alkalibaculum sp. | reverse complement strand
TGCGCTCAAGGATGACGGGGCAGTAACTTGGGCCTTCAACTCGCCCGAAGGCGAGTTTTGCTTACCACCTTACCACCTTACCACCTTTTTCAACTATATCAAGTCAAGCGTAGCGCATATTCTCTTACTCACAAAAATCTCCATTACTGCACACCACTTATCTACCATTGTAACCACAAAAGATTCCTTAAACTTAGGTAGCTTTAGTGTTAAAGGCCACATATGTTTTACGATAATGTCTTTTTCTCTTTCATTTAGATCAAACAGATGATCTGCATTTTTTAGCGCTGTATAAGGGTGAGTAAACCCGTGTAGTCCCTCTGTCTTTGTCGTATGCCAATCGTATAGGAATAAGTCGTGTAAAAGCCCTCCTCGAGCCGCAGAGCGATAATCTAGACCCCAATTTTTACAAATGCAATAACTGTAATAGGATACGGTTAAACTGTGTTCAAAACAACTAATGTCGCTGTGTTGAATATAGTCTTTCATAGAACAAATCGATTCATGCTCGAGAAGGTCTGAAACACAGCCTTTATATCCATCAATATCCTCAAAGTCTATTATTTTATCAAAAAAATAATTGGTCATTATTCTCTCCTTTTTACAAAATAAATCTATTAGCTACTTTTGTATTATTTTACACCATCTTATATTAAATTAATACGTAATTATTTTGAACAAATAAGAATATTTTATGTCTATTTTGTAAATCCTTTAAGTAACGACTTATCGAGAGCAAAATCTTAAAACAGTAATGCTTATGGGCAAAGCAATGAACTAGTTAAAAAACGTGCCATTTAATAAAGATTTAAACTTACCTTTACATTGCCTTGCTAGATGATGTTTTTGTAATTTGGCATACTATAGATATACAGGTTTTACTTGAACTTGTGCAGATTATTAATATTAGGAGGAAATAATATGACTAAGATATTACACATAGCAGACACCATAAGATCCTTCTTACAGAAAAAAGCAGATAGCGTATTTGATCCAAATTTTGACCTATGGAACGACTATGTTCTAGAAGATGAATTTGCTTTTACTTCAAAAGATAAATAGCCTCAATATAGCAGATCCCCCTAAAAGTTACTTTGCTATATTATTCGTAGAACGATAAGTGTCGTTCTTTTTTTGTTCTAAAAGTTGAAAAGCTAAATTTGTACCATTACTATAATATATTTACCTTAATTTAATACCTAGTTTACAGGGATCCTTCACAATTGTTTAACCATAGTTCAACCACCGCTCAACAATAGTCTAACTATTGTTATTCACTCCCACAAATCATCCGCCAGTTCTTGTATCTTCTTTTTTCTCCTCTCAGTCTCTCCTAAATCAACACTATAACTGTCGCCAATCTTCACTAGCACATCCCCCTCCTTAGCCTCGTCTGGCAAGTCCTTTATGAGAATATCCTTCATTAATCTATTTTCATCTTCTAGTAACGCATAATCTCCTTCAAAGCGATCAATTGTATATTTCATAGCACTGCTCCTTTCGTTATAATTACGCTTCGCGCAATTAGCTGAATGCGGAAATTTGACTCTAGCTACTGCTTTTGTCATCCTTGAGCGCAGCGAAGGATCTTAAGACCCCTAGAG
>CAZVEI010000083.1:0-1672 GCA_964626295.1 uncultured Alkalibaculum sp. | reverse complement strand
GAGCCTACCCAAAATGCTTTTTTCAGCATTCCGCTTTCCGCTTATTTCCTAATTTCTATTCGACTTCCATCACTCTCGACAATAATTGTCCCCATCTCATCTGTACGATATACCTTAATATCTCTATCCTCTAACCGAACCATAACTTCTGGGTCTGGATGTCCGTAAGAATTTCTTTCTCCTACTGAAATAATCGCATATTCTGGATCTACTTCGTCTAAAAATGCTTCTGATGAGGAATACATGCTGCCGTGATGGCCTAGTTTAATTAAATCTGCTTTTATAGGATACCCTTTTTCCATAATTTCATCTTCTACCATCTTTTCAGCATCTCCCATAAAGAGAAAAGAATTTGCTCCATAATCTAGTTTTACCGTTATAGAGTAATTATTTGTATCTGAATAGGTTTTGCTTATAGGTGAAAGAATGGTGTATTCAGCATTTCCAAGGTCAAACTTGCTTCCCGCTTCAGGTGTAGTAATCTTATACCCTTTCTCTTTTATAGCTGTTAGTACATCTTTATAGGTAGTCGATGAGTGAGTAACCTTTGGCATATAAATCTTGCCAATGTCAAAATTCTCAATAACTGCATCTAATCCACCAATATGATCTTCGTGAGGGTGTGTCCCTATTAGTACGTCAATTCGATCAATACCTAATTCTCTTATGTAAGAAACTACAAGTTCAGAGTCTCCATTATTCCCCGCATCAATTAACATGTTCTGTCCTGACGCATCTTGTATTAGTATAGAATCAGCCTGTCCCACATCTAAAAAGTGAATTTTAACTTGTCCTAAGGATACATTCGTATTGATTCCATCATCTGCAAATAGATTAAATGCAAAAGCAAAGATGGCAATAATCAATGGTATCAATGTCTTAAATAATTTTTTCATAAACATAGGGATTCGGAAACCCGTGACTTTAGTCATGGAACGAGAATCCCCCTACACCGCCTTTCTTTCTACTAATCTTTCTACTAATAATGTACTTTGTGGTTCTAGTAACTTTAGCTTCTTATAACTAGCACCTTTGTGTATTGTAGTGCCATCAAGCTTTCTTAAATCAAAATAACCAGAGGATCTTCTACCGAAGATGAAGCACTCCTCGTTTTGATACAAAACCTTATCAAAAAGACGAAACCCTTTTACTTCGTAAGCTGCTTGATTCGGTTTTTTCCTGCCACCCTTTAAGAAATTCGATTTATGAATTTGCCTGTTGTGCTTTCTCTTAAATGCTTGCAAGTAAATAATATTGCTTCGTTTTGCAGTTAGATTGCCAGCAATGCAAAAGGCATCTGCATTGTGCGTTTTTTCGATATCATGCTGAATACGAATATTCTTAGTAATATATCCGTAAGTCACACAGACGTTAGAATATCGTTCTTTTAGCTTGTTGTATACTGCCCAACGCATAATACCCATAAATGCAGCATCTCTATAGGATTTGTTTTTAGTGAACTTTAACTTCAGCTTTCCTGCATGATACAATTTATGGCAAGTTTCACAAAGGGTAACGAGATTACCCGGAGAATCTCCACCAGTTTTGCGACTTTCCTTATGGTGTACATTTAGTATTTTATCTTTTGATTTGCCATGACAATGCTGACATTCGTGGCCATCTCGAAATAATACGTATTCTCTAACATTCCAAAAACCTAATTGCTCACCTT
>CAZVEI010000082.1:0-7315 GCA_964626295.1 uncultured Alkalibaculum sp. | reverse complement strand
TTAATTATTTTTTTAACGAAAATTTGAAACAAAACATTTAAGCCACTTATAAGTGGCTTAAATACCTAAAATTTATAACTGGAACGAATAAGACACCTTCAGGTGCAAAATACTTAGAACTTAAAACCGAACCTAAAGAAACGACCAGAAGCTCGCTTAATCGTAAATGCTTCCACCTATAAATTCCCTAATTATAGAATTTGCTAAAATTTGACTTGTATCCACTACTGGTAGAAAAGGTTCTAAAAAACCTATAATTCTTTCAGCGTGAATATACATTGGACTATCTTCCCTAACTTCTTTTAAAATAGGTAGCGCATAATTTCTCAGAACGGATATTTCGTATAATAGAGTCGAGTTAAAAATGTAGTCTGCTTCTTCCCCATAGGGAAAAATATTTTTCTCTTCTCCTTCTCGGACAGATTGCCACATAGTTAAAGTACTTTCTCCATTATGACCTCTCGTATAATAATCTCTAATCAACCTTCTAATCAAGCGAATATCTGTAGTGGGGATTCGATTATAGGAGTCAATATTTAAATGAGTTAGGGCATTGATGTAGATTTTATATTTATTTTCTTTTGGAATATAGTGAGTTAATTTCTCATTTAGACCATGAATTCCTTCCACAATAATCGGATTATCCTCGGTAATCTTTATTTTAGATCCTCTTTCCCTCTTACCTGTAATAAAATTGTACTTTGGAATTTCTACTTCTCTATACTCTAATAATTGTAGAAGGTTTTCATTAAATAGTTCAATATCAAGGGCATTAATGCTATCAAAGTCGTATTCTCCCCTGTTATTCTTTGGAGTCTTATCACGGTCTAAAAAGTAATTATCTAGTTCTATGGTCACTGGTTTTAAACCATGAACCATTAAATTGGTTGCAAGTCTTTTAGACGTAGTTGTTTTACCTGCAGAAGATGGGCCTGCTAGGACAATTAGCTTTGCTCTATCAGTATTTAATGCAATTTCATTAGAAATTCCTATTAAATCCCTACTATGTCTAGCTTCTGCTACTCTAATCAATTCCACTATTTCATTGTCTGCTATCTTTTGATTTAGAGAAGTTACATCTTCAACATCTAGAATCTTACACCACTTTTGATAGTTTGAAAAGACGTGAAACAGTTTTTTCTGATCTTCAAATCGCACTGATTTTTGGTTATTTCCTTTGGGATACAAGAGTACAAAACCTGGATAATAAAATCTTAAGTAAAACTCTTTTAAATGACCAGTGCTTGGTAACATATAGCCATTAAAATACTCATAAAGTCCATCTAATTCATAAATAAAAATATGGTCTTCCTTAATGTATTGAAAAAGATCTTTCTTATGTGGCAGTTTTTCAATAGCCTCTTCTTTGCTGCAAATAATTTCATTAATAGGAAGATCTTCATTGATCATTTTGCTGATAACACTTGCTATTTTATCTACTTCGTACTTTTTTAGTTTTTTATTGTCTTTAAACTCGCAATAAATCCCTCCACCTAAAGAGTGTTCAACAGATAATTCATATTCTGGTAAAACAACTTTCGCCGCTTTAATCAATACAAAAAGCAAGCTCTTCTCATATATTTTTACGCCAAGAGGAGAACCTAAATCAATAAAGCCTAATTTGCAATCTTCTTTCAACGGAAAATTAAGATCATGTACTCTATTGTCAATAGTAACACCCATAATGGGATTATTTAAGTATAAACTTTTAATAAATTCCATAACACGAGTTCCACTCTTGACTTGATAGTCTTTGTCTTGAACTGTAACAGTAATATTTTGTTCCATAACTTTCCCCCCATTCTCAAGCAATCAGCGGTCAGCCACTAGGGCAATAGCTCCCCCCGGTAGCTTAAATGTCATGAGGATCTGACCCTAGAGGAGTCCCCGAAACTGGCGCTAATTGCTGGTCGCTTCTTTAAAGTTCGTCCATAGCTTGATTTACTAATTCATCTGCTCTATTATTGTACTTATCATTAGCGTGGCCTTTTACTTTTTCTATAGTAAAATCGTGTTCTTTAGACAATTGATCTAGCTCTATCCAAAGCTCTTTGTTTTTTAGCTCACCACTTTTTCCCCTAGTCCAGCCTTTTTTCTTCCACCCTTCAATCCACCCTTGTTTAAAAGCATTTACTACATAAGCTGAATCGCTGTATAAGGTAACTTTGCATCTCTCTTTTAACATTTGAAGGGCCTTTATAACTGCTAACAATTCCATCTTATTATTTGTGGTATTACGAAAACCTTCTTTATACTCTTTTACAATATTCTTTGCTGGATATAAAAGAACGATTCCAAGTCCACCTATGTTGTCCTTAGAGGAATCATTCCCTCTACAACCACCGTCTGTATATATTATTATTTCTTTCATAAAAATTTATTCCTCCGTCATAAATTGGTTGGTTCGTTGGTCGGTTGGACGGGAAAACCTTAACTCGCCATAGGCGAAAAATACCCTACCTGTCACATCCCACCTCTCACATTTCATTTTCAACATCACATAAATATGTATTTAATGCTTCTAGATAATGGACTAAAAACAGCCCTTTCTTCTTGATTTCGTATTTTTCAAGGCACTCTTTATATGGAATGGACTTTCGACCTCCATTTTGTGCATCATCCCAATATCTTTTGATAACTTTAAAAGGTATGAAGAAGTACTGGGCTTTACTAGAAAAATGCACAATAATAAAGGAAATTCCATTTTGTTTTTCAAATTTCTCCATAAAGAGCATTTGGTGTCGATGGATATTGGATATAGGCAAACTTTGCTTTGACGTTTCTTTTGCATCAAAACACACTGGTATACCCTGAACATTGCCCATATAATCTACTGTGCTCTTCTGTTCGAAATAAGCTTTTTTTATAATGCCCTTGTTTTTATCTAATTCTACAGGCTTTATTAGGGTTGGAATCTTTTGAATGACAGCTAGATTCTTTTTAATGTACTCATCATTAGTTATATTGATAAACTCCTCTAAAGTACTCCCCCTAAGCCCCCTGCTGCTCCAATAACCCATTTCTTCACTCCATTCTAGCCGCTAGTCACTAGTCCTTGGTCCTTAGCTTGCATGTATTCCTCGTAGGTCTTTTAAGCTACCGAAGGTAGCTATATACTAAGGACTAGAGTCTTGGGTCTAATGACTGTCTTTTAAGTATTTCTTGCAATTTCTTCGGTAATGGGGCTGTAATGGTGAGAGATTCTTTTTCGTTGTAATCTGAAATGACGATTTTATAGGCATGTAGGAATTGATTGCTTAATTCGTACTCTTTATTCCACTTTGCATCTCCGTACTTAGGGTCTCCTATAATAGGGTGGGATATAGACTTTAGGTGAGCTCGTATTTGATGTGTTCTACCTGTTACTAGTTCCACTTGTAGCAGGCTTACTTTCCCATTAGAATCTATAGGCTCTATTTTTGTGATTACTTCTTTTGCTTCATCATTTGCAGGCACCCTCGTAATCTTAACTTGGTTACCCACCTTTGTCCAATAGCCTTCTAATGTTTGAGCTTTCGTGACAACATCTTTGACTAAAGTCAAATAGTACTTCGACACTTGATTATCTTTAATCTTTTGATTGATTTCTTTTAAACCGTCATAAGTCTTTCCTATAATGACAATTCCTGAAGTATTGCGGTCTAATCTATTGCAGCTTGCGGGGATGAAGGTTTTTTCATCCCTTGGATAATAGGAAGCACTGTGAATGAGATAAGTAATAGCTCGATTGACGAGAGAGTTTCCCTCGCCGTGAGTTAATGTATTTGTACTCTTATTTAAAACTAAGATTCTCTCATCTTCGTAGAGGATGTTAATATTTTTAGATACTTCATCTATGGATTTTTTCTCTGTAAACTTTTCAATCGTTTCCTCTGCTAAATAAAACTGGATTTCGTCCCCTACTTGCAGAGAGTAATTTGGCTCAGCTTTTCCCTTATTTACTTTTATTCGCTTCTTTCGAATCATCTTTTCAATAAATCCCTTAGAAGCTTTATTCATATACTTTAATAAAAAGCGGTCTAACCTTTGACCTGCTTCATTTTCTCTGATTTCAATTGCTTTCATATTATAACCTCATTTAGATTCATACCAATTGTCTCCAATATTAATATCTACAGTTAATGGTACGGCAAGTTGTGCAGCATTTTCCATTTCTGACTTTATGATTTCTTTTACGGTATCAATTTCATCTTTTTTAGTATCTACAATAAGTTCATCATGAACTTGTAAAATCAGTTTAGAGGCAAGACCTCTTTTCGTAAACTCATTGTATACTCTAACCATAGCGATTTTAATTATATCTGCAGCACTGCCTTGAATAGGCGTGTTTAATGCAAGCCTCTCTCCTGCTTTGGCAATAACTTTATTTCTAGAGTTAATCTCTGGGATATACCTTCTTCTGCCAAATATGGAGGTCACATAGCCCTTTTCCTTTGCTTCTACTACAATATCTTTCATGTACTTTTCAACCTTTGGATACCTCCCAAAGTACATATCAATATACTCTTGGGCTTCTTTTCTAGTAACATTGATATCTTGTGACAAGCCAAAGGCCTGTTTTCCATAGATTAACCCAAAATTAATGGCTTTTGCATGACTTCTCTGAATACTAGTTACCTCTTCTAAAGAAATATTAAAGATTTCTGATGCCGTTCTTGTATGAATGTCTTCTCCCTTTTTAAAGGAGTCAATTAAGGTTTCATCTCCAGAAATATGAGCTAAAATTCTAAGCTCGATTTGAGAATAATCTGCATCTACGAGGACATTGTCTTCTGAAGAAGGGATGAAAATTTTTCTTATTTGTTTACCTATTTCAATCTTTACTGGAATATTTTGTAGATTAGGCTCTGAACTGCTTATTCTTCCCGTTGTGGTTATTGTCTGATGGAAAGAAGAGTAGAGTTTATGATGTTCTTTATCAATGATTCCCTTAAAGCCTTTAATGTAAGTAGAACTTAGTTTGGCTATGGTGCGATATTCTAGGATTTGTTCGATAATAGAGTGATCTCCCTTTAATTTTTCTAAAACTTCAGCGTTAGTAGAATAACCTGTCTTCGTCTTTTTAATTACAGGCAATTTCAATTCTTCAAAAAGAATTTCTCCTAATTGCTTTGGTGAGTTGATATTAAATTCTCGGCCTGCTAAAGCGTAAATCCCCTTTGTTAAGCGTTCTAACTCTTTATCAAACTCAATATCTAGTTCATTTAGACCTTCTACGTCAATTTTAAATCCTTGATATTCAAAAGAAGACAGAACTTCAACTAAAGGCATCTCAATATCCTGATATAAATGCTCCATATGAAGTTCTTCCATCTTTTCCTGTAAAATAGGTTGTAGCAGGTAAAGAGCTTCTAAATTGTCAATTAAAAGGCCCCTTCTGTCCTCATCCATGTCTAGAAAAGAAATTTGATTTTTTTTCTTGCCTACTACTTCCTCTCTACTCTTCATGTTTACATCTAGATATTTTTGAGTCAAGTCGTCTATATTGTATCTACTGTCAGACGGCTCCAACAAGTAAGCTGCAATGTAGGTATCAAAGGTCGCATTTTTAAGCCGAATGTTTTTTTGCATGCAGTAAACCATAAGGTCCTTAAAATTATGGCCCGTCTTTTTTACGCTTTCGTCTTCCATAAGTTTTTTAAAAAACAAATTAAAATCATCTTTATCCACATTATCCTGAAAAAAGAAGATTTCCTTTTTTATGCCAATGGCTAATCCATGTAGTACTCTCTCATTGTACATATGATTAGAGATATACCAAGTCATAAAGACTTCTTCTGCTGCTTTGGCCTTTTCTATAATAGAGTTCATAGTAGACTGATCTAATGCATCGATTACGTCCTTAGAAGATTCGATTGTGTTTTCTTCTCTAGCTTCCTCTACAACGCCTATTCTCTTTGCAATAGACATGATGTCTAAGTCCGTAAAAAAGCTTGTAGCTTCTTTTGTCTTGTACTCATTAGCCGTGAACTCATCTAGTTCAAAATCTACGGGCACATTGGTAATAATTGTGCCTAATTGTCTGCTTAAAAAAGCATTTTCTTTATCATTTTCTAATCTTTCCTTTAATTTTCCCTTTTGTTCATCCATATTTTCATAGATTGTCTCTAAGTTGTTATATTGCTGTACGAGCTTAATTGCAGTCTTTTCTCCTACACCAGCTACTCCCGGAATATTATCGGATTTGTCGCCCATTAAAGCTTTGACCTCAATAAGGGCTTTAGGGGTAATTGCATCGCCATAAAGCCTTTTAATGGCATCTTCATCTATTACATCTACATCGCTAATGCCCTTTTTTGTAAACAATACATTGATATTGTCATCTACTAATTGAAAAGCATCTCGGTCTCCAGTTAGAATTTTTACTTCAATTCCCTCTGCAGAATAGGTTTTTGATATGGTTCCTATTAAATCATCTGCTTCGAAACCTTCTAAAGATATTCTCCTAATGTTTAACTTGTCTAGCATTTCATGAATAAGTGGCAACTGAGTTGCCAAATCTTCAGGCATTTTTAAGCGACCTGCTTTATAATCGTCAAATTTTTCGTGTCTAATAGTAGGCTTTTTCTCGTCAAAAGCTACCCCTACGTAATTTGGGTAATGCTTTTCTAATATATTCAAAAGAATATTTGCAAATCCATATACAGCGTTTGTAGGCACCCCCCTTTTACTAGTCATAGGGCGTATTCCATAAAAAGTTCTATACATAAGACTATTGCCGTCAATAATAACCATGGTTTCCTTCAATCTTGCCACCTCAATTCTAATACTATGGTCGCCAAAATAAATCCCATTTATACAAACAGGATAAATGGACCACTTACTAGATTATAACAATTTCTCTTCTAAAAGTAACCTACAAGTTCTAAGTTGTACGTTCTAAGTTCTATGTAAAAAAACAGGCCAGCAATGCTGGCTTGTCGATTTTGCTTACCACCTATCCTTTCCTCTTCTTCCACACAATCCAAGCCACTGGAAGAATCACAACAGCAAATGGAATGATTCTCGCTACAAGTACGATTACAAAATTAATTAACTGCAAGAGCAAGTTAATGGATTGGACAAATCCCTTACCTATATTCTCTAATAGCTTTCCAAAAGGGGATTTGACTGTAGTGGATAAGGTTCCCGTTTCTCTAAGATTTACTGTAATAGTAGAGTAATTGATCATTCTGTCGTAGTTGTTTAGTTGAGTGTTGATTCGATTTAGGTCTGTTCGAACTCTACTTAGTTCTGTTTCAATCGTTAGCATATCTTCTATTTTTTCAGCTTTTTTTAAGTAATCTAGTAGCCTGTCTTGTTGAATTTGTAAAGA
>CAZVEI010000081.1:0-7317 GCA_964626295.1 uncultured Alkalibaculum sp. | reverse complement strand
TCTTTCGTAAAATTCAGCAATTCGAGATGGCAAATAAGCTGGATACCCTTCTTCCGCAGGCATTTCTTCTAATCTACCAGATATTTCTCTTAATGCTTCCGCCCATCTAGAGGTGGAGTCGGCCATTATGGCTACATCATACCCCATATCTCTAAAGTATTCTGCCATAGTGATTCCAGTATAGATGCTAGCCTCTCTAGCGGCAACTGGCATGTTTGACGTATTAGCTATTAATACCGTTCGCTCCATCAAGGATTTATTGGTCTTAGGGTCAATTAGTTTTGGGAAATCTTCAAGTACCTCTGTCATCTCATTTCCACGTTCTCCACAGCCAATGTAGACGATAATATCCGCATCAGACCATTTTGCAAGTTGATGTTGAGTCATTGTCTTTCCAGTACCAAAACCTCCTGGAATGGCACAAGTACCGCCTTTAGCAATTGGGAAAAACATATCTAAAACTCTTTGCCCTGTAATTAAGACTTTTTCAATTTCTTTTCGCTCTTTTACTGGTCTTGGATTTCGAACTGGCCATTCGTGATACATTTTTAGTTCGATCTTTTGTTTTTCATCCTCTAATCTGACTAATACTTCTTCAATATTGTACTCTCCGTCTTTCATGACGTATTTTACAGTACCCTTTTTTCCTGGAGGAACTAATAGTTTATGGCTTATTAAAGAAGTTTCTTGAACTGCTCCAAAGACTTGTCCTGGACGAAGAGAATCTCCTACTTTAACGCATAACTTAACATCCCATAATTTCTTCTCATTAATAGAAATTAAGCCTATCCCCTCCGGGATAAAATTTTTATTAATTTTATCAATCTCTTGAAGAGGTCTTTGGATGCCGTCAAACATATTTCCGAGCATACCAGGACCTAATTTAACAGAAAGAGGCTTTCCTGTAGAAATGATTTCTTCTCCGATTCTAAGTCCTTCCGTTTCTTCGTAAACCTGGATGGTGCCTAAATCACCATCTAAAATAATTACTTCGCCAATTAGTTTTTTGCTTCCTACCATGACCATTTCACGCATTTTAAACTGGGACATATTTTTCCCCCTAATAACCGGTCCATTGATCATGTTAATGATTCCATTATTACTCATCCATTTCACCTACTCTTCAAGTGCTTCGTAAAGTCTAATGCCGATTTCATTATTCCATTCATTTACTTTTCTCAGTATTGTTCTGTCAACCCTCTCATTGGTTGAGATAGACTCAATAATGAAACCACCAATGTTTTCATTGTTTATAGTGAGGACTTCAGCATTTGAATACTGATTTTTGATTTTACTTTCAAATTTCTTTATATCTCTTTCTACGAGATATATTTTTACTTTAGATTGAAGTAAATAATCTTTAGAATCCTCTAATAACTTATCTATGTATGAGACATACTCTTTGTCATGTACATAGTCCTCAAAAGATTGAAGAATTTCATTCTTAAGCTGAGAAAGCAAATCCCCTTTTAAATTCAAAATACTATTCTTAGCTTCTACCTTAGCAGCTGAAATAATTTTTTGAGACTCCTCTTCTGCTTTTGTAAGGGATTTCTTAACTGTAGAATTATACTTATTTTCAAATTCATTTTGTTTAGTTTCTAAGGTAAGTTTACTCTTTTCTTCTAAATCTTTAACCATTTCATCAGACTTTTTTACTTGCTTATCATAAACGTATTTGGAAAAGGTTCGTATTTTGTCTTCAACGGTGATCACTCAATCTACACCTCCTATTAGAGCCCTATAGACTCTTTAATATAACTCGTTATTTTTTCTTTATCATTAGCATAGCCATGGCGATCTGGAATTACCGTAATTAAAGGCATCTTCCCAGTTGTTTTTGTCTTTATAACGTCTTCTTTTATTTCATGGTAAATCTTTTCTGTAAGAAATATAATGCCGTATCCCTCTGAAAGAGCAGTTTTATACGCTTTTAATACATCATCGCCTTTTTGAAGGTACACTCCGTCTATACCAACTAATTTTAAGCCCATATACGTATCTCGATTATCGCTGAGCAAAAAAGACTTCATCGTCAATCACCTACAGTGCTCCTAAAATCATAATAGAAATAACTAAGCCGTAAATTGCAATACCTTCTGCAAGACCTACGTAGATCAATGTTTTACCAAGCATCTTTTCGTCTTCTGATACTGCACCTAATGCTGCAGAGCCTACATTACCAACGGCAACACCACAACCAAGACATGCTAATCCTGTAGATAAAGCAGCTCCAAGATATCCCATGCCAGCACTGCTATTACCAACTTCAGCAGCTCTTGCCATATCTGGTACTAGAAGAATTATAGCCATAAACATCATAGGAATAAAAACAGAAAGGTTAAATTTCAACAAACCTTTAATCTTCTTATTCTCATTGTAGCCCTTTTTTAAAAAGTAAACGCCAGCTACAATCGTTGAAAAAACAATAAAAATAACACTGTACATAATAAAATTCATCATTTAAAATTCCTCCTAGGTTTTATAATTTCGTAACTTTAAATTCTTCTCCGCCACCGACAAAATATTTGCCAAACAATTCATAGTACTCTAATCTAAGTACTTGTATTGCAACAATAACGCCTTCTAAAACCATAATAAAAATATTACCCAATATATAGACCAGTGTACTACCTATCCCACTATTGACCATATGCGCAAGGGATTCAAAAGCTAAAAATAATCCTACGTGATTTAAAGCAAAGGCCCCTACTCGTATAAAAGAAAGGGTATTACTAAAAATACTTAGTAAAATTTCAAAAACATCAAAAAAGCTTTCTACAAAGAAATTTACATCTAATTTATGACTCTGTTCTTTTCTCTTATGTGAAAGTTTGTCGATAATAGGCTCTTTCAAAAATAATATTACAATAGCAATAGCGATTATTGCACCTAGTACTCCTAGAGAAAGTAGCCTGTTGCCTGTAAATAAAGCAAGAGCAACTAAAATAATGCAGAAATACAATACAAAGCCTGTCAACCCATTTTTACCTAGCAAAGAATTATAGTAGTCTTTATGCTTATATTGATTGATAATCCCATAAATATAAGCTATAGCGATCATGACTACACCTATTGCGATGGCAATGAGCAAAAGAGTCGTGACATTTTCAAAAGGCCTTAACCAAAAAGCTGGAATAAGGGTTTCAAAACCAAATACACTTCCATACATTAGGCCGAAAAACATAGAGCTTACTCCGAGCCTTGACAAAATCGAGCCAAGAGTGATACCCTTCCATTTCAAAAGAAAACCCGCTATAAAAAACACAAAACCCTGTCCTAAGTCTCCAAACATAAATCCATATAAAAAGAGATAAGTTATGCTTAAAAATGGTGTAGGGTCTACTTCATTATAATTTGGAACCCCATACATTTTTATAAGGGATTCAAAGGGCTTAAACAGCCAGTTATTTCGCAGCTTTGTAGGCGGCTTCATACTTGGATCTTTACGGTCATCATTAAACATAATAACAATATCCTCGTATTCTGAAAGAGCTTCTTTCATAAGACTTCTCAACCTTTTTGGAATCCATCCAGAAAAGAAGAAGTTTTCAGTGCTAAAAGCCATATTCTCTTTTACTCTATCGATGGTATCGTACAAGTGTAAAACATTGTAGGCGTAATTACTTTCATCTTTATGCTTTGACTTTAACGTACTTACTTCTCTTTCGAGTGTGTCGGCTTTGCTAGCAAACTTCTTCCTTCTGTGTTTTAGCCATTTGACAATACTATCTGGAGTGCCTGTATAGCTTTCTTTAAATCCTTCTAATTTACTAAAGTTTAAAGACCTTAATATTCTCCTCGTCTCACGTTCTAGATCCCATGGAGAAACGACCAAATACACTTCGTCATCTTCTATACTTCCTACGTGAACTACAATTGCAGTAATATTACCGTAGTTATTCTTTAATCTCTGAACATTTTCTTTTGACAATGTACCCACTACATAGTTAAAGTGTTTTAAATTATTTAACTCTTCCATCTCTACATTTGCAGAAGACAAAAACGCGTAGGCTCTTATACTCTTGTCAATTTCTGCAATATCATTATGTAAAATTTTTAACATCGCATACTTTTGATGAATTTGATTGTAGATCTCGTTGACAGAATTTATAACACTTGGTAAATCAATATCCTTTTTAAGAATAGCTGGGTCTACTGCGTATTCATCTTCAAATATTTCATTTAGTAGTTTGATCTTTGTGTTAAATTTTTCTGTTTTAGCCTTTTGAAGTCCTGATTCTGCCTCTGAAAAACCCAACAACTCTACTATATTGTGTTCTGTTACATCGATACTAAATCGAAAATTCTCAATTTCATTATATGCATCGACGATCTGCACATTTTCAAAAAATAGTATGTCTTTTATTACATCGTTGACATACTCGTTTTTGCCGATTACGTTCATCATAATCAGTTTTTCAACAGCCACTTACTCCACCACCTCTATTGTTCTAATTAAATATTTTGATATTTCCTTAGCGGACATTTTATATCTTTTGCTTTCTATGATGGAAATAATATCCTTTATTTGAAAGTCCACTAATTCGACGAATGCATATACTTTCCCAAAGCTTAAAATGGAGTTATTAAACAAACTCAAAGATTTGCCATAGAGATACTGATCCATTCTTCTTTCCATAAACAAATCAATGTCGTATTCACAATTAAACAAAAAACTATAAGGCGTATCTTTAAATTGATCTAATGTACTATTTATATCAAATTTGTAGATTATGTCCTTTAATTTTTCGTAATTGTACAAATACCCGTAATCGAGAATAAAGTTTAGTATTTCTTCTTTAGACATATCAAAGTACTTTAATCCTCGATAAATCCATTCTAAATTATAGAGATCCACTCTACGTCTTAGTATTTCCGTAGATTTTTTATCCTTGTCCCCTAGTAATTTCTGAGCTTTTTGGATTAATTGATGATAGTAGTATTTATCAAGCATCATCTCTACATAAAAATTAAATTTCTCATCTTCACTTTGAGCATATGGCAATATAAGTCGGTAGTATTTTGTGTCTTTTATTTCTTCTAATACCTGAAGTACCGAGTCTTTTTTTATTAATTCTTGAAAGTCAATATTTGAACATTTTCCAAAAGTAAAGAAATGGTCTTCTATTTCCTGCCTTTTCTTTCTCCCCCGAACAAATTCAAATACTAACTTTAAGTTTTCAATCTCATAGCGAAGCATATAACTATGAATCAAATCTTTATAATCCTCTCTAAAATAGAGATTTAATTTTTCTACAACTGTAATCTTGTACTTGTACAGTCTCCTTTCAAAGTCATTTCTATGGACTATTCTGCCTTGTAAGTCCCAAAGCACCTCTCGAAAAGAAGTGTTGTCGTTTAGGTAATCAAATACCTCTTGTACGCTGTGAAGGTTCATAATATTGATGAAGTCTTCTTTTGATAATAATTTAGCCTTCATTGCGCTGATTTTTGTATTTACTGTGCTAAAATTCATGCTACTCATCTCATGCACACCTTTAATTAATTTCTATAATTTCTTTAAATATCTGCTTCTTTAGTCCGTCTTTAATTGTTGCGTACTTGCTTTGAATATTTTGTTTCTGATGTTCACACTCCGTATCTATGGTCTTTGCCATACCGTGAGCATCTGCGATTTTCTTTTCCACTTCTCTCTCTAATGTAGCATTTGAGTTACTGTTTAATCGTTCGTCTAGACTTTTTATTTCATCGTTCAGGAGAGATTCTTTTTCATTTATGGTCTTTTCTGTACGATTTTGCAAATCTATTGCCTTGTTGTCAATCTCAATGATCTTCCTTAAGACAAACTCTAATTCATCCAAAATATCACTTCCTCTCAAATCTATCACTATTATACTCCTCTAATTTTAAAGGTCAAATATTTTGTTAAATAAACAAACCTTAGAATTATTAATAATTCTAAGGTTTGTTTCAATTTCAATATATTGTTTACATCTTTTTTACCAAAATTTAACCATAAAAGGCATTACTCTTGATAATATGTCCCTAAAAAGTCTTCTAATCGATCTAAAGCAACCTTGCACTCATTTACAGTGGGCAAAGTGACAATTCTAAAATGATCTGGTGCTTTCCAATTAAAGCCTGTTCCTTGTACTATTAAAACCTTCTTGCTTTTTAATAGGTCTAATGCAAACTGCATATCATCGCGAATATGAAACTTTTCCGCATCAATTTTAGCAAAAATATAAAAGGCTCCCTTTGGTTTTATACAGCTTAAACCGTCGATAGCATTAATTCGATTGCATACATATTCCCTTTGTTCATATAATCTTCCACCAGGCGTGATGAGCTCTACAAGACTTTGATAGCCACCTAAAGCCGTCTGTATGGCATATTGTGCAGGGACATTTGAACAAAGCCGCATAGAGGACAACATATCGATACCTTCTATGTAATCTTTTGCATCTTCTTTATTTCCCGTTAAAATCATCCACCCAACACGATAACCTGCAATTCTATGGGATTTGGATAATCCATTAAAGGAGACACACAATACATCGTGAACTAAGCTAGCCATCGGAATATGAACTGCATCATCATAAAGTATTTGATCATATATTTCATCTGCAAAGACAATCAAATCATGTTCGTGAGCTAATTTTGCTATGCCTTCTAATACTTCCCTTGGGTAAACCGCACCTGTAGGGTTATTAGGATTGATAATTACAATACCCTTTGTACTATCATTAATTTTTGATTTAATATCTTCTAAATCTGGATACCAGTCCGATTCCTCATCACATATATAGTGAACAGGCTTACCTCCAGCTAAATTTATAGATGCAGTCCATAATGGATAGTCCGGTGCAGGCACAAGTATTTCATCTCCATTATCTAAAAGAGCCTGCATAGACAAGGTAATGAGCTCACTGACTCCATTTCCGATGTAAATACTGTCAATTGTTACATCCATTACTCCTTTCGTCTGATAATTCTGCATAATTGCCTTTCTAGCAGGAAAGATTCCCTTAGAGTCACAATAACCTTCTGCCGCTCTTAAGTTAATGGCAACATCGTGTACGATTTCATCAGGAGCAAATATATCAAATGGAGCAGGATTGCCGATGTTTAATTTAATAATATTCTCGCCTTTTTTCTCCATTATGTTGGCTTGATCCATAACAGGACCGCGAATATCATAACACACATTATCCAGTTTTTTAGATTTGTTAAATTTTCTCACTCAACATCATCTCATTCCTCATATTAATTAATATACTATTATATCAAAAATCCAGAAAAAAAGAAGTTAATTCGTTATGTATACAATAAAAAAATTCCATGTAAAAGCAA
>CAZVEI010000080.1:0-7334 GCA_964626295.1 uncultured Alkalibaculum sp. | reverse complement strand
TAGGGGGAATTTGATGAGTAAAATAAGAGTATATGATTTGGCAAAAGAATTAAATGTCTCAAGCAAGGATTTAGTAAAAAAGTTAAATGATCTGGATATTCCAGCAAAAAACCATATGAGCGCTCTTACAGAACAAGAGGTAAGGTACTTTAAAAGCCATCAAAACAATGAGGGTACTGTGAAGGATCAAAAGACAAATGAGCCTAAGGTAAGTGAAAATGTAAAAAAAGATCATCACAATAATAATAAGACCACGACAAAAACAGATCATAGAAACCACAACAATAATACTACAAACAGTAATAATAACACTCACAGTGGTACTACAAAAAACAATAACACTCACAGTAGTACTACAAAAAACAATAATAACAACACCCACAGTAATACTACAAACAACAATAACAACAATAAGAGTTTGAGTACTAGTAATCAAAATAAAAACACAAAGAATCATGAAGGCAAAGGAGTAAGTCCATCGAAAACGCAAAATGCAAACAAAAAGAAAGACGTTAAAAAGCCTAAAGTAACGCCTATAAAAATTGACAATAGCAAAAAAGTTAAAAAAACGAAAACAGATTATAAAAAACGAAAATCAGAAGAAACTAAAGTGGAAGAGATAATTCTTCTACCATCACAAATTACTATTGGCGACCTTGCATCAAAAATCAACATCTCTGTTGGGGAGATTATTACCCATTTGATTAAACTAGGCATTATGGCATCCATTAATCAAGAAATCGATTTTGATACTGCTGAAATCCTAGCAGAGGAACTAGAGATTAAAGTAGAATTAGAAAACGTGGAAGAAGAAGTACACAGTATTTTAGAAGAGTACGAAGAAGAAGACAGTGAAGAAGATCAAATAAAAAGACCTCCTGTTATTACCGTAATGGGTCATGTTGATCATGGTAAAACATCTCTTCTAGACGCTATTCGAAATACGAGCGTCACTTCAAGAGAAGCTGGCGGTATTACTCAACACATTGGTGCTTATACAGTACAAGTAAACAGTGAATCTATTACCTTTATTGATACTCCTGGTCACGAAGCATTTACTGCTATGCGTTTAAGAGGAGCTCAAATTACAGATATCGCTATTTTAGTTGTAGCTGCCGATGACGGCGTTATGCCACAGACTGTTGAGGCTATTAACCACGCAAAAGCTGCAAGTGTGCCAATCATCGTTGCAATAAACAAAATCGATAAGCCAAGTGCAAATCCTGAACGAGTTCTTCAAGAATTGACAGAACACGGATTAGTTGCAGAAGCTTGGGGTGGTGAGACAATTTGTGTTCCCGTATCTGCTCATACTGGAGAAGGTATTGACACGCTGCTCGAGATGATCGTCTTATCAGCTGAAATGCTTGAACTAAAAGCTAATCCTAAGAGACTAGCTAAGGGAAGCGTTGTAGAAGCTCAATTAGACAAGGGTAGGGGCGCAGTAGCAACATTACTAATTAATACGGGTACATTACACGTTGGAGATATTGTCGTATCTGGTACTACCTACGGTAAAGTCCGAGCAATGGTCAATGATAAAGGCAAAAGATTAAAATCTGCTGGTCCATCTGCTCCAGTAGAGATTATTGGTCTTTCTGAAGTACCAGAAGCTGGAGATGATTTCTACGTCGTAAAAGATGATAGGACAGCAAGACAAGTCTCTGAAATGAGAAAGAGTTACCTAAAAGATCAACAAGTGAAAAAGAGCGCCCCACTTTCATTAGATGATTTATACAATCAAATACAAGAGGGAGCTGTAAAGGATATTAATATCGTCATCAAAGCAGATGGTCAAGGTTCTGTAGAAGCATTAAAACAATCCTTACTAAAGCTTACAAATGATGAGGTTCGAGTAAGCATAATACACGATGGAGTAGGTGCTATTTCGGAATCGGATGTTATATTAGCATCAGCTTCAAATGGTATTATCATCGGCTTTAACGTTCGTCCTGGAGCAAATGTTGCTAAAGTAGCCGAAAAAGAGGCTGTAGACATTCGATTATACCGAGTAATTTACAATGCAATAGAAGATGTAGAAGCGGCTATGAAGGGTATGTTAGATCCTGAATTTAGAGAAGTTGTCGTCGGCACGGCTGAAGTTCGTGAAACCTTTAAAGTACCTAATATCGGCATAATTGCAGGTGTTTATATTACAGATGGTAAAATCGCTCGAAATAACGACGTCAGAGTAATAAGAGATGGCATAGTTATTCAAGAAGGCTCCATTTCCTCTTTAAAACGCTTTAAGGACGATGCAAAAGAAGTTGTTCAAGGCTATGAATGCGGTCTAGGTATTGAAAAATTCAATGACCTTAAAGAAGGAGATATTATAGAAGCCTTTACAATGGAAGAAATCCCTAGATAAGGATGATTTATTATGTCAACTAGAATACAGCGAATTAATGAAACACTAAAACAAGAACTCAGCCATTATATTCGGTTAGAGTTAAAAGACCCTAGATTAAACAATGATATGATCAGCATTATAAGAGTAGAAGCAACAGGTGATTTGCGTTTTGCAAAAGTATTTGTAAGCATTTTTGAAAATGACTCTGATAAAAAAAAGGAAATGCTTGAAATCCTAAAAAAATCTGCTGGATTTTTGAGAAAGCAAGTTGGCAAGAACTTAACTACTCATTACACACCAGAGCTTTTATTTGAACTAGACAATTCTATAGAGTACGGTGTTCATATTAACCACCTTCTTCGCAAGATTAATAATAAGGGCAATTAATATGAATCATATTATAGAGGCAATTCACAAATACCAAAGCTTTGCAATCAGTAGCCATAGAGATCCTGATGGAGACTCTATCGGCTCCTGTATTGCCTTAGGCTTAGCTTTGAAAAAATTGGGCAAGTCCGTTACTTATATAATGGATTATATTCCTAATAAATTTGAGTTTTTAAACGAAATCAAATATTTTAAAATAGATACAGCACAGCACTTTGATGTGATCATATGCTTAGATTGTTCTAATACAGAACATCTACATAACAGCCAAAACTTATCTAATGGCGATCTCATCATAGATATAGACCACCATATAAGCAATACAAATTATGGTGGATTAAATTATGTAGACCCTACTGCAAGTGCTACAGGTGAACTCATTTATGAACTCATATGTAAGCTCTCTATCCCTGTAGATAAAGATATGGCAATTGCCTTATATACGGCAATTGTTACAGATACGGGAAATTTTAAATACAGTAATGTAACCTATAAAACGCACGCTATTGTTTCCGAATTGTATAAGGTTACAGATATTCACTGGAAAATCAATAATATCCTATTCAATCAGAATTCATATGAGCACATGAAAATCATCGGCAAGTCTTTAGAAAACTTGTACTTAACTTATGAAAATAAGATTTCTGTAATAACTCTCTCATTAGAAGAGTTAAAAGAATACGGTAGCGTAGACTTAGAAGGTATTATTAATTATGCAAGAGATATTAAAGGGATAGAAGTGGCAGTATTTATAAAAGAAGTAGAACCTAGTGTGTTTCGAGCGTCCTTTAGAGCTAACGAAGATTATGATGTGAGCAAATTAGCAGCCATATATGGCGGTGGAGGACACAGTAAAGCAGCAGGTTGTACAATAAAAGGTAGTAACCTTAAAGAAATCATCAATGATATAACACTTAATATCGCAAAGGACTTACAATGAACGCAATTATAAGCATTTATAAATTACAGGGTATGACTTCACACGATGTAGTCTACAAAGTTCGAAAAATCCTTCATACAAAGAAAATCGGCCATACGGGTACATTAGACCCAATTGCAGAGGGTGTATTGCCCCTTACGATTGGCCAGGGGACTAAGATTTCTCAATTTATTGTAGAAAAGGAAAAAGAATATGTGGCAGAACTTTCATTTGGCATTAAGACAGATAGTTACGACCGAACAGGTGAAATAATAGGGCAAGATCAAAAAGTCATCACAGAGGAGGAATTAAAAAAGGCGCTTCTTTCCTTTACAGGAGAAATTGAGCAAACTCCTCCTATTTACTCTGCTATAAAAGTAGATGGAAAGAAGCTATACGAATACGCTAGGGAAAAAAAGCCAGTAGAGATTAAACCTCGAAAAATTTCCATTTACCAATTAGAACTTCTTCATTTTGAATTTCCCATTGCAAAAATAAGAGTTGCATGTTCAAAAGGTACTTATATACGATCTTTATGCAATGATATAGGAGAATATTTAGGTACATTTGCACATATGACTTCACTAGTTCGAACAAAAAGTGGTCCTTTTCATATTGAAAAAGCCATAACTCTAGAACAGCTTGAAGCATTAAATTCAGAGGAGTTAGAAGGTCATTTATATCCAATTGATTTTCCACTTGAGCATTTACGTAGAGTGGACGTTCATCCTTTTTCAGCAAAATACTTGCTCAATGGAAATCCTTTAATACAAAAAAACATTGTACAAGACATAAATACCATACCTTTAGATGAAAAAGTCCGAATTTATTTAGATGATGAATTTAAAGGAGTAGGCCTTTTACAGGAGAACGACGGTTATCGAATCAAGCCCTTGAGACTATTTACGGATCAATAATTTTTAGAACAGCTACTTTCGCTGCTTTATTCTATTAAGGTGTAAATTATACTCAACAAATTTGCTGACGCAACCTAGGTTTATAGTAAGGAGACACAAGATGAAGTGCACATTATTAAATAAAGACACAAAACTAAATTATGATACATCTGTAGCTTTAGGCTTCTTTGATGGCATTCATTTAGGCCATCAAATGCTTATTGAAACGATGAAAAAAAGAGCTAAAGAGAAAAAAATACATAGTTGTGTTGTGACTTTTAATAGACATCCCTTGACTATAGCTTTTCCTAAATACGCTCCAATGCTCATATTGTCTAATGAAGAAAAAATTGAAATTTTAGAGACATTAGATATTGATCAATTAGTATTTTTGAATTTTACAGAAAAAATGATGAACTATGAACCAACAAAATTTGTAGAAGAAATTCTAGTAGGTCAATTAAATGTAAAGCACGTAATCGTTGGCTTTAATTATAATTTTGGCTATAAAGGTACGGGTTCACCTCAATTGCTCACTCAGCTCGGTGAAAAACTTGGCTTTGAAGTAGAGATTGTTGGCGAATATAAAGTAGAACGTCAAACGGTGAGCAGCACCTTTATTCGCAATTTAATTTCTACTGGAAAAGTAGATGCAGTAGAAAAATACATGGGAAGAAAGTTTTCTGTTTCAGGAGAAGTCATTCCAGGAAAGAAAATTGGTAGGCAGTACAATTTTCCCACTGCTAATATAGAGGTAAAAGAAGAGCAAATTACCCCTGAACCAGGAGTTTATTATACACATATCATATATAAAGGCAAAGAATATCACGCCCTTACAAATGTAGGTCACAATCCTACCTTTACAAACCATCCTTTTCGAATTGAATCGTATATTTACGATTTTTCAGAAGAGATTTACGGTGAAAAAATAAAAGTAATCTTCTATAAGAGAATAAGAAAAGAAAAAAAGTTTAATAATATTAAGGATTTATTTAAACAAATCCAACATGATATAGAAACCATTAGGGAAAACTTAGAACGCAAAAGCAAATAAATAATTATTTATTTGCTTTTGCTAGACCCCTATGTTATGATTATAATGTTAATTTTAACCTTTACCTGTGTTTATTGAATCTCCAACAGTATACTCTGATAAAGGCGTTTAACAAAAACATTTAGGAGGAAAGAAAATGAGTTTAAGTAAAGAAAAAAAACAAGCTATTATTGATGAGTACAAGTTAACAGAAGGGGATACTGGTTCTCCAGAAGTTCAAATTGCTATATTAACTTATAGAATCAATGAATTAACAGAACACTTCAAAATACACAAAAAAGATCATCATTCAAGAAGAGGTTTATTAAAACTTGTAGGACAAAGAAGAGGTCTTTTAAGCTATTTGACTAAAAAAGATATCAACAGATATCGTTCTATTATCGAAAGATTAAACATCAGAAAGTAAATCATAAAAGATTATTAAGGGCGGAGATATCCGCCTATTATTTTACGCGTAACTAATGAGCCAAGCAAAATATTTTTAAGGAATTCAAGAACCAAACAATTACAAGTTATAAAGTTTATTGAACTACGAAAGGAGGAACACAATGACACATGTATTTAAAAAAACAATCGCAGGCAGAGAGTTAATCGTTGAAATAGGGGAATTGGCACAATTAGCCAATGGAGCTGTATTTCTAAAATATGGACAAACCAATATCTTAGTAACTGCTTGCGCTTCTAAAGAACCAAGAGAAGGAATTGATTTCTTTCCATTAAGCTGTGACTATGAAGAAAAACAATATTCCGTTGGAAAAATTCCTGGAGGATTTATTAAGAGGGAGGGACGACCTTCTGAAAAGGCAATTCTTTCTTCTAGACTAATAGATAGACCAATTCGACCACTATTCCCTAAAGGATTTCGAAATGATGTACAAGTTGTAGCTACAGTAATGAGCGTGGAGCAAGATAATTCTCCAGAAATCGTTGCAATGTTAGGCTCTTCTATTGCACTTTCTATTTCAGATATTCCTTTTGATGGACCAACTGGTTCTGTTTTAGTTGGTTTTGTGGATGGGGAATTTATCGTCAATCCTACAGTAGAACAAAGGGAAAAAAGCGAATTACACTTAACCGTTTCTGGTACAAAAGACGCTATCATGATGGTAGAAGCAGCAGCTAACGAAGTATCAGAAGAAACCATGTTAAAAGCAATCCTCTTTGCTCACGAGCAAATAAAGGATTTAGTAGCTTTTCAAGAGGAAATCGTCAAAGAACTTGGCACAGAAAAGATTCAAGTAGAACTTTTTGAGCCAGACCAAAACATTGAGAAAGAAATTCGAGAATATGCTTCCTCAAAACTAGCAGACGCAATAAAGACAGAAGAAAAATTAGAGAGACAAGAAAAAATTGACGCTGTCAATGCAGACATAAAGGAAACCTTCTTAGCAAAATATCCAGATAATAAGAAAGATATTAGCGAAGTAGCTTATAATATGCTAAAAGAAGAAGTTCGTAGAATGATCGTCTACGATAAGATTAGACCGGATAATAGAGCGCTTGATGAAATCCGACCAATTACTTGTAAGGTTGGCAAACTTGACCGAGTTCACGGTTCTGGACTCTTTACTAGAGGTCAAACTCAAGTAATGTCTGTTGTTACATTAGGAGCACTAGGTGATATACAAATTTTAGATGGTCTTTCTGAAGAAGAAGTGAAAAAGAGATACATTCACCACTATAATTTCCCATCCTTTAGCGTTGGCGAAACAAGACCTATGCGTGGAC
>CAZVEI010000079.1:7110-7444 GCA_964626295.1 uncultured Alkalibaculum sp. | reverse complement strand
AGTAAATAGCGGCAAGCTTAAATTAAGTGGTTGGCACTATATCATTGAAACTGGGGAAGTGTATATTTATAAGACAGAAGAGGATGGATTTGTGTTATCGAATTAAAAATAGCGAAAAGCTGAATGCTAAAAGAGGAAGCTCACCTACATAATATCGTGGTGAATGGCGCTGTCCGCCATTCTATAAAAATACTACTAGTATCTAAAATGCTTGTACAGAGTACGTGGATTTTACAAATTAGAACAAAAATAAAGAAGATCGCATCAGCGCTCTTCTTTATTTTTCGGATTGTATTTTATCATTGAATTTGGCGCGTATACGTCCTGTTCTTTC
>CAZVEI010000079.1:0-7100 GCA_964626295.1 uncultured Alkalibaculum sp. | reverse complement strand
CATTTTCAGATGGTGTCTTGTATTTGGCTTCATTAGAGAATTTACTGACGCCTCGTTTTGCTCTTGCAAGAGATGTAAGAGTACCAGGTCCACCGATACAACCGCCTTCACAGGCCATTCCTTCTATAAGACAACCATTTTTTTTACCCGCTTTAGCTTGCTTCATGAGTTTTACACAATCATGTAAGCCATTGGCACTTTCAATTTCAATCTTTTTATCTGGATCTAATTCTTTAATCATAGCTTCAACAGCGCTAGCTACGCCTGTAGCTATTGCATATCCTCTTCCAGTGACAGAGGCATCTTGAATATCTTCCTCTACCTCGATTTCAGATGGCTCTATATTTTTGGCAATAAACATACCCATGAGCTCTTCATAAGTGATGACAAAATCTACATATTCCGCTACGTTTGCCTCTAATGCTTCGAGTTTCTTGGAAATGCAAGGTCCAATAAAAACGACAAGAGCATCTGGATTATTTCTTTTAACGTATTGAGCTGTATAAATCATTGGACTTGATGAATCCGAGATATACTCGTATTGATCAGGATAAAACTTTTTCACCATAGAACTCCATGAGCTACAGCAACTTGTCCCCATATAAGGTTTGTGCTCAGGCACTTCTTCTATAAATTCTTTTGCTTCGTTAATAGTGGTAATATCTGCACCTAAACTTACTTCAACAACTTTCGTAATTCCAAGTTGTTTAATAGCCTCTACTACCTGTGAAGGACTTGTCAATGCACCAAATTGTCCTACAAAGGATGGAGCGATAATACCGTAGACTTCTTTTCCACTTCCTATGGATTTAATTAACTGATAAATTTCTGACTTATCAGCTATAGCGCCAAATGGGCATTCTTGTATACATCTTCCACAGGAAACACATTTATCGTGAAATATTTTTGCTCTACCCAGTTCATCACTTCCTATGGCGTTTACACCACAACTAGCAGCACATGGTCTTTCGTATTTTGTTATTGCTGCATAAGGACAGGCATCAACGCATTTGCCACATTTAATACACTTGTCCTGATCGATGATAGCTACATTTTTGCCTATACTGACGGCGTTTGTAGGACACACATTAGTACAAGGGTGTGCAAGACATTTCCTACAATTATTTGTAACCCATACCGTTTTTGTTGGGCAGGCTTCGCATGCAAAAGGAATTACATTGACTAAAGGTGGATCATAAACCCTATGATCTAGATTGATTTTGTCAATACCCTCTTCAATAGGTCCCATATTTGCTGCACTTCTTACATCTAAACCCAAGGCGAAAAATACTTTCACGGTAAGTTGCCCTTTCACCAGGCAACAGGGCATATGTTGAATCCCCTAATTTGCTTAAATTCCCATCTTCATAGGCTAATCTAGCAATTTCAGAGAATACTATCCTTCGAATATTTATTACATCAACGTAACTTTCCTTCATCTAAACCTCCATGTAATGCTTTTATTTCTTTCTAGCTGCTTCAAGAATCCTAGCCATTACCATCTGGCTGTGAGCATTGTTGATCACTTCGCCATCGATAAAAACTTTAGGATAAACATCTCCTTCATCTTTGCATCTGTTGTTGCATTTTACTAGTGAGACTTCTAATTCAAAGTCTTCTGCAACTTCCATATCTTTTAAAACGGTTTCTTGCAAATCTTCTACACTTTGAATAATATGATCTGCACCAAACATCGTACATTTTGACCCCGCACATATTTCTAATTTCATTATTTTGCCCCCTTAGATTGAATGATATATAGTTATATTATAAACAATATTAAGAAATTAAACTACTACATTTTTGTATTATGGACAAATTGCTTTCAAGTATTCACTTGTTTTATATATATCATTCTAATCCTTAGAAAACCTACGATATTATATATGAACTTTGCCGCTAATTCAATGTATTACAGTGTATTTTTGATACAGTGGAATACTAAATGCTAAATGCTAAAAGCTGAAAGCGGAACTTTGTATACAGAATTCTCCTTGAAAATGCTGTTTAGTCCTAGCTACTGCGATAGTCATCCTGAGCGTAGCGAAGGATCTCTGTTCGTAATATACAAGAGAAAAAATATAATATAATCGATTAGACAGTAAGTAAAGTTAGATAAAACCAATAGCCAATTTTCTTAAAGTAGGGAAAATTCGCTGTTTGGGTTGATTGATAAGGAGAAATATATGGTATACTATACCAAAAGAAATCAAAAATATGGGGCAGGAGAATTTATATGAAAGATTCAATTATACTTGTAGATGAAAAGGCAATGAAAAGGGCATTGACTAGAATCGCTCATGAAATCATTGAAAAAAATAAGGGTGTAAAAGACTTGGTCATTATTGGCATAAAGACAAGGGGGGTACCTCTTGCTCATCGAATTGCAGAAAACATTGAAAAATTCGAAGGGGAAAAAGTTCCCGTTGATGTATTAGATATTACTTACTATAGAGATGATTTAGAGAAAAAATCCAAGCAACCTTGCGTAAACAATGCATTAGAAGTAGAAGTAAAAGATAAAACAGTGATCTTGGTAGATGATGTCATTTATACAGGTAGAACTTGCCGTGCCGCTATGAATGCAATCATGGACTATGGCCGACCACAAAAGGTTCAATTAGCTGTCATGGTCGACAGAGGCCATAGAGAATTGCCTATTCGACCAGATTTTGTAGGAAAAAATATTCCAACATCTAAAGACGAAATCGTACGTGTTCTCACAAATGACAAAGATGGAAAAGATGAAGTGGTTTTGAGGAAACAGAGCTAACGGTTGTTGAACAATGGTCGAACAGTTGTTAAACGATAGTTAAGCAGTTGGAAAGCAGTGGTTAAACGATTGTAAGAATATTCCTCGTGTATAGCGAGTTGTCTTCTGCTTTTCGCATTCAACTTTCTGCAAATTCCAATTAAATAAAACAACAGGCACACTGAACAAGACGTTCAGTGTGTTTTATAGAGGAGGCAAATCTATGTCAAAGCAAAAGGTCCCCAAGACAAATGCCCTTCGCATATTAGATAAGCAAAAGATTGCATATGAGATAAATACCTATAAGGCACCTGATGGTTTTCTCGATGGAGTTTCTGTTGCTAAGCAAGTGGGCATGAATCCTGAGGAAGTATATAAGACTTTAGTATTGCAAGGGTCCAGAAAAGAACACTATGTCTGCGTTATACCAGTAAATCACGAGCTGGATTTAAAGAAAGTAGCTGTTCATTTTGACGAAAAAAGAGTGGAGATGATTCCATCTAAAGAGATCACCAATGTGACAGGTTATATAAAAGGTGGCTGTTCTCCAGTAGGGATGAAGAAATTATTTAAAACAGCAATTTCAATAGAAGCTATGAATCTAGAGAATATTACGGTTAGCGCAGGTAAAGTAGGGTTACAAATGACTTTAAGAGTAGAAGATTTAGAAAAAACAATAGGAGCCAATTTTGGCCATATTACAGTGTGAAAAACTCAAAATACATAACAGGCAGGAGAGAGTATGATTAACACAATTATTTTTGATTTTGATGGAACTTTAGCAGATACGACAGAATTAGTGAAAAACTCGTTTAAACACATATGCAAGGTGTATAATAAAGAATATAATGAAGATTATATCTTATCCACCTTCGGTGAGCCACTGGCCAGTGTAATCAATAGAGATTATAAAGAACACAATGTAGAAGAGGTTCTAAGAACTTATAGGAGTTACCATGAAGAGCGATTTGAAGATGAAGTTCCTATGTACGATTCTGTATATGAAACCCTACAGTTCCTATGTGAAAAAGATTATAAATTAGGTATTGCCACTTCAAGACTTAAAGATAGTACGATTAACGCATTAGAGCAATTTAATATTACACACTTTTTTAAGTGCGTCATTACAGCAGATGATGTGGTAAATCCAAAGCCTCACAGTGAGCCCATTCAAAAGGCTATGGCCCTATTAGATAGCAAAGCAGAAGAGACAATGTACGTAGGAGATGCAGGTATTGATATGATATGTGCTAGGAATGCTGGTGTTATACCGGCTCTTGTAGGATGGCATTCAAATTCTATGGATTTAGCAAAAGAGTATGAGGTTAAACATCTACTGCTTACGATGAAGGACTTAATCTCTATTGCGCAAATAAAATAATTTATGAGGATATACTATGAAGAAAAAGAATAAGCTACAATTGACTAAAGAGCAAAAAGAGAATATGACTTATCAGATTAAAGCATATTTTTCAAAGGAAAGAGACGAAGAAATTGGAGATTTAGGAGCTAGTATGTTGCTGGATTTTTTTATAGAAGAATTTGCCTATGAGTTTTACAATAAAGGAATAGACGATGCTTATGTGTACATGTTAGATAAATGTGAGGACATTCTCTCATTACAAAGATAGTAATTGATCCCTCAAAGGAGATTTTGCTCTTAAAAAAGAAAAGGGAGTTGGAAAAACTTTATAAAATATTCTTCGACATATTACGAGAAAATGCTTGTAAATTATTGTTTCATTCTTTATAATGTTCTTTATATGACAAGAGGCAGGAGCCTTTTCATAATTTTTTTTACTGGGAAAGAATTTTTGACCATCTCTTTTAATAAAGAGTTTAGAGCCATACGGACAGCTGGGTCAAAAGCCGGAAATGGCAACTTTGTTGCCTTATTGGTTGAGTGTTACGCTCATTTTGATAAGTTGGCTAATAATAGCCAGGTGTATCGCAGCACATTAAACTTGTGGATCAATCAATAAGAGTAGTAAAAGTAATTCTTTGCTATATAGACTCTTAACCTATTACGGACCAAAACTCTGTTATTATTTTAATATGGCAATAGAGTTTTGAATTATTTTACTCGATTGAAGACCAAGTTTATGTGAATAACATATAAACTTGGTTTTTTTGTTTGATGAAGGAAATAATATATAATATTCTTGCGTGTTCGGCGCTTTGCACCTAGTTTTATCCCACTAACTAGAAAGAAGATTGATAAATGGAAAAAAAGCTTAAACTATACGGATTTAATAATCTGACAAAATCATTGAGTTTTAATATATACGATGTCTGTTATGCAAAAAGTGCTGTGGAACAACAAGAGTACATAGCGTATATCGATGAGGAATACAATTCAGAGCGTCTTACGGGAATTTTGACTTCTTTGACGGATATGATTGGGGCTCAAGTATTAAGCATTTCAAAACAGGATTATGATCCGGAAGGGGCTAGTGTTACGATTCTCATTGCAGAAAAGACTGTAAACAGCCTTAGAATGAGGGGAGATGCAGTAGTAGCTCATTTAGACAAAAGTCATGTAACCGTCCATACTTATCCAGAGTATCATCCAGATACCTTTATTGCTACATTTAGGGTAGATATTGATGTGGCTACTTGCGGAGAAATTACGCCTCTAAGTACCTTAGATTTTCTAATTGATAGTTTTGATTCGGATATTATTACAATGGATTATCGAGTAAGAGGGTTTACAAGGGATGTAAATGGGGAAAAATTATTTATGGACCACGAAATCAATTCTATTCAGGATTATATTGCAAGTTCAACACTTGAAAAGTATGAAAAAGTAGATATTAATGTAAAAGGAGCAAACTTATTTCATACAAAAATGCTCTTAAAAGAACTAGAGTTAAAAAACTACCTCTTCAATAAAAAGGAAGACGAATTATCTTTAGGAGAGCGAAATGAAATCAAGGATAGCTTACGCAAAGAAATGCTCGACATATACTATGGTCAAAATATAAAATAAAGGCAGGTGACAGTAGTGTTTTTTGAAAGACAAAGAAGAGCTCCTATTTATGAAGCCTTAAAACAGTTCAAATCAGAGAGGGTAGTGCCATTTGATGTGCCAGGCCATAAACAGGGAAGAGGCAATCCAGAACTGACGAATTTTCTAGGTAAACAGTGTATGGAACTAGACGTAAACTCTATGAAGCCTTTGGACAACTTATGTCATCCAGTTTCAGTCATAAAAGAAGCAGAGGAGTTAGCAGCAGAGGCTTTTGGCGCAGCCCATGCGTTTTTTATGGTCAATGGAACCACATGTGCTGTTCAAAGTATGATTTTAAGTGTTTGTAAAAGGGGAGACAAGATTATACTACCTCGAAATGTGCACCGAAGCGTCATCAATGCACTTATTATCTGTGGCGCCATACCTGTTTATGTTAATCCACAGACAGATGATCGATTAGGAATCTCCTTAGGGATGAGACTTGATGATGTTAAAAAGGCAATTTTAGAAAATCCAGATGCGAAAGCTGTTTTTGTCAACAATCCAACCTACTACGGCATCTGCTCAAATATTAAAGAAATCACAAAACTGGCACACCAACACAATATATATGTTTTAGCAGATGAGGCTCATGGAACTCATTTTTATTTTGGCAAAAATATGCCTACAAATGCCATGTCTGCCGGGGCAGATATGGCCAGCATTAGCATGCACAAATCAGGTGGCTCGTTGACCCAAAGCTCATTTTTAGTCATTGGACCAAATATGAGCGAAGGACACGTCAGACAAATCATTAATTTAACCCAAACAACTAGCGGTTCTTATTTACTTATGTCTAGTTTAGACTTGTCTCGAAAAAATTTATATTTAAACGGTGAGGAGATCTTTGCAAAAGTGTGTTCCCTGACGGATTACGCTCGAACAGAAATCAATGAAATTGGGGACTACTACGCTTATTCTAAAGAAATTGTCAATGGAGACTCTGTATTTGACTTTGATCACACTAAGCTTAGTATTAACACCTTTGACACAGGGCTAGCAGGTCTAGAAGTATACGATATTTTGAGAGATGAATACAACATCCAAATAGAATTTGGAGACCTTGGAAATATATTGGCTTATATTTCTGTAGGGGATAGACAACGAGACATAGAGCGTTTAATTAGCGCATTAGCTGAAATTAGGCGACTTTATAAGAGAGACAAGGCAGGAATGCTAAAAATGGAGTATATTAGTCCACAAGTAGCCACAACCCCTAATGAAGCCTTTTATGCAGATACGAAATCATTATCTATTGATGAAACGGCAGGCTATATTTGCGCAGAGTGCGTTATGTGTTATCCACCAGGCATCCCAATACTTGCTCCTGGAGAGCGC
>CAZVEI010000078.1:0-7464 GCA_964626295.1 uncultured Alkalibaculum sp. | reverse complement strand
AATCCATAATTTCTTTTTCTCGATCTACTATAATCCTCGTAGTAACAGATTGAACTCTACCTGCACTAAGGCCCTTTCTCACTTTTTTCCAAAGTAAAGGGCTAATACTGTAACCTACCAATCGATCAAGCACTCTTCTCGCTTGTTGTGAATCCACTAAATCCATATCAATTTTTCTTTTATGTTCAATAGCATTTGTTATGGCATCTTTCGTAATTTCGTGAAACTCAATTCGATCTACTTTTGTTTCATCAAGTTTGAGATATTTAGCAATATGATAAGATATTGCTTCTCCTTCCCTATCAGGGTCAGTTGCTAACAAGATGGTCTTTGCTTTATTTGCTTCTTTTTTAATCTTTTTTAGAATATCGCCTTTACCTCTTATCGTAACATAAGAAGGCTCAAAATTACTTTCTATATCGATACCTAGTTTGCTTTTAGGAAGGTCCCTAACATGTCCCATAGTGGCTTCCACATTATAATTTCTAGGTAAATACTTTTTTATGGTCTTCGCTTTTGCAGGTGATTCCACAATTACTAGTGTCTTCGAAGCTGCCAATTCCCCACCCCCATATATTAACAGTTGTAAATTATAACAGATTCATATATTTTATTCAAGATTTATTGTTGACAAGCCTAGTACTCTTGTATTTATCATAATTAATAGAACTCATATAAAACATTATATCATACTATTATGAGTATAAATTTTATGTAATAAAACTTCCCCCTATATAAAAAGACTTTTGGTCCTACCAAAAGTCTTATACTTTCGCGTAAATATATTCCCTTACTTAAATTAATACTTCCCCATTTTTTTCATCCTTATACGTAAATTCTCGAAAAATCGGGGGTATTATCCCTGTCAAGTTTGGCGAGGTTTATAGCGACTATAAGAAGCTATAAGCACGTAACCTACGACAGACCACCTTAATTTTTAATGCGCATAATCGTAATCAGCAAATTGGGTATACTCTTCTAGCCAAGCCATTTCAATAGTCCGTGTGGCACCATTTCTTTGCTTCGCTATGTTTACTTCTGCTAGTCTTCTCTCTGCTGGGTCTTTTGAATAATAATAGTTTCTAAACAAGAGCATTACTACATCCGCATCCTGTTCAATTGCACCAGATTCTCTTAAGTCGGAAAGTATTGGCTTATGATCGGCTCTGGCATCTGGAGCTCTACTAAGCTGAGATAGTGCTACTACTGGACAGTCCATCTCTCTTGCTAAAGCTTTTAAAGAACGAGAGATTTCAGATATTTCTTGTTGTCTACTTTCACTTTTTCTGCTACCTTCCATTAATTGAAGGTAATCGATCAGAATAAGGTCTAAACCATGCTCGATTTTTAATCGCCTGCATTTAGAGCGCATCTCCATTATACCTACTCCTGCAGTATCGTCAATAAATATCTTACTCTTTGATAAGTTCGAGCTGGCATATGCTAGCTTTTCCCAATCTTTTTCATCTAAGTTTCCTGTTCTGAGCTTTTGACTATCTATATGAGCCTCACTGCACAAAAGACGTTGAGTTAAAAGCTCCTTAGACATTTCCAGGCTAAATAATGCTACAGATTTCCCACCTTTTACTGCTGCATTCTGAGCAATATTTAAAGCGAAAGCCGTTTTTCCCATAGAAGGCCTAGCCGCAATTAAAATTAGGTCCGACTTCTGTAATCCTGCCGTAATATTATCTATATCGCGAAATCCTGTTGATACTCCTGTAATATTACTGCTGTTCTTTTGAACTTCTTCAATTCTTTCTAAAGTAGAGACTAAAGCTTGCTGAATATGAATAAAGTCACCTGTTGTTTTTCTTTGAGAAATATCAAAAATTCTCTTTTCAGCACCTTCTAATATCTCTTCCGCCTCTCTAGAAGGCTCATAACATTGATTTATTAAATCCGTTGAGGCACCGATGAGTTCTCTAAGAAGGGCCTTCTCTTGAACGATGCCACAGTAGTATTTTACATTTGTATAAGAGGGTACTAAACCAACAAGTTCTGTTAGATAGCTGTTTCCGCCTACTCTTTCTAGAGTATTTGAATCCTTTAACTTATCGGATAAAGTGATTAAATCTACAGGCTTATTCTCTTTAAATAATTCTACAATAGCAGAAAAGATTTGTTGATGCTGAGGATTATAAAATTCCTTAGGATCTTGAATAATCTCTGTAGCCGTCAATATGGCGTCCTTACTCAAGAGCATGGACCCAAGAACAGATTGTTCAGCTTCTATATTATACGGTGGAACCTTCACTTTTAAGTCCATGATACTCCCTTCCTTTTAGCGGTGGTTGAGCGGTGGGTATCTAATTCCTAGGGATCCTTCGTCATTAACGCTCCTCTGGATGACTAAGGTCGTTTAATAGAGGCCATTATAAGATTCTTATCACCCAACTACATAGAGGATTTCGCTTTCAGCTCTTGCATTTTTCCTGTCCAGGGAACCAACTGTCCAACCATAAAGAAGTCACCTCTACACAAAGTGAGGCGACTAAATTCTTGCGCTTTTCTATTATTATAGAGCAAAATTTACAGCGCTTCTACATTAATATTCAAATTGCCATATATTTGAGGTAATATTTTAATTTTAACTTCAATATGACCAATATTTCGTACTGGTTCCGCTAGTTCGATTTTTCTCTTGTCTATTTCGATTTTCTCCATGTCCCTTAATGTAACAGCAATATCCTTACTTGTAATGGAGCCGAATAATTTTCCATCTTCTGAAGCTTTTGATTTTATGGTTAAAGTAGTATTAGAAATTTTCTCTGCTAGCACTTTTGCTTCTTCTATTTCTTTTTCCTTTTGAGCTTCTTTTTCCTTTTGCATCTCTTGGTTTTTCTTTATATTTTCTTTATTAGCTTCTATAGCTAAATTTTTTGGAAATAAAAAGTTTCTCGCATATCCGTCTTTTGCTTTAACAACTTGTCCTTTGTTGCCTAATCCATTAACATCTTCTAATAAGATTACTTTCATGTATTAACACCTTCCTCTTTGTATTCTTTAATTGCCTTTTTCAGCAACTCTTTTGCCTTCATTATGCTTACATCTGATAGTTGAGCGCCTGCAATGCTCAGATGCCCTCCACCGCCTAATTTTTCAAGAATTAATTGCACACTGACATCTCCTAAGGACCTTCCACTGATAATCACTTCATTTCCATCTCTTGCAAGAGCAAAAGATGCATCAACACCTTGAAGATTGAGTAGTTCATCTGCCGCTTGAGCTACTATTAGTTTAACCTTATCCGTAGAATTTCTGATGACAGAAATAGCTATATTGTCCTTAGTTATTTCTGCAGATTTTACTGCTTCAATTTTAGCTACAAATACATCTTTATCATCTTTAAGTAGGAACTTACACCTGTTAATGTCTGCTCCCTTCCTTTTTAAATAGGAAGCTGCTTCAAAGGTTCTTACTCCTGTTCTAAAAGAAAAATCCTTTGTGTCCATGTATATTCCTGCAAGCAGTGCAGAAGCTTCTATTTCCTCTAGCTTAATATCGTCGTCCATATATTCTACGATTTCTGCAACCAATTCACAAGTAGAAGATGCATATGGCTCTAAATAGATCAAAACAGCGTCTTCAATAAAGTCTGCACCTCTTCTATGATGATCTATAATAATGATTTTATCCGTTTTATCTAGTATGGTTTCATCTTCTAGTAAACTTCTCCTATGAGCATCTACTACAATGGTCACACTTTCATTTGTAATATTTTTATTAGCGTGTTCACTAGTCACAAATAAATCCTTATACCCTTCATCTAGAAGGCTATCGTATAAGACATCTATCGAAGGATTGCTTTTATTTAATATAATATAAGCATCTTTTTCTAAAAACTTACTACAACGATAAATTCCAAGAGCTGCACCCAGACAATCAATATCTGGGACTTCGTGGCCAACTATATACACTTTATCTGCATTTTGAATAAGTCCCTTAATGCCGTGAGCTTTTACACGAGCTTTTACTTTTGTCCTCTTCTCTACAGCTTGAGATTTTCCTCCATAATAAGATATTTTCTCATCTTTTTTTATTACAACTTGATCTCCGCCTCTTGCTAGAGCAATATCTAATGCAGATTTAGATAATTTTTGGTTTTCTAAAAAGGAAGTTGCTTGTCGAGAATGACCTATACCTACACTTAAGGTTATAGGCATATTATTGCCACTTTGGGTTTCTCTTATAATATCAAGGATATGAAATCTCTTTTCTTCCATTAAAGATAAGTTCTTTTTTTCAAAGATCATCAAGTATTTATCTGTGTCATATTTTTTGAGAAAAGCGTTGAATTCATTTGCCCAGGAGTTGATTTTTCGATCAATAATTGCACTGATAAGAGGCCTATAGCTTTCACTTGCATCCTGAAGAATTTCATCAAAATTATCAATTTGAATATATGCCATTAAGGGTTTTTGATCTATGTAATTTTGTTTTACCTCTTCTTGTTCTGTTATATCTAACCAGTATAACATAGTAATATCTTCATTATTAATGTTCTCTACTGCATTAAGGAATACTTTAAAAGTTCTTCCCTCAAAAGCATATGAAATGGGTTTCTTTTTTTCAAGACCTTCTCTGATTTTCTTTAAATCTAGATTAGGGAGTAGGTCAGAAAACTTCATAGAAATTAGGTTTTCTTCTTCACAGATACTGCTAAAATGAGCATTATACCATACAATTTCACCCTCGTTTTTTACAATGAGTAACGGAAAGGGCAAATCCAACAAAATATTTTGCGTTGCAGCATCAATATCTAAGGCAAGATTCTCAATCATCTTCTTCCAATTTTCTCTGCTTCTACTAGTGGTTACCCTATTATAATAAATAAGAAATACTAAAAAAATTGCCGTTATAATGGATATTATTATATTATATTTAAATAAGACTATAGCAAGTACACCAATAATCCATAAATAAATATCTTGATTAGGTACAAGAAGCTTCCTAAATTTATGACTCTTCATTTCTTCACCATCCTAAAGACAACATGTCTTCTTGAAAACAGTCCATTTTATACTGAATCCATTTTTTATAATCTATAAGGTTAGATTATAAAAAATGGCTCCAAAAGGAACCATTTTAATTTTTATTCTGCTGTATATGGTAATAGTGCAACTGTTCTCGCTCTTTTGATTGCAACTGTTACTTCTCTTTGATGTTTAGCACAATTTCCGCTTACTCTTCTAGGTAAGATTTTACCTCTTTCAGTAATGTATTTGCCTAATCCTTTTATATCTTTATAATCAATTTTGCTTGATTTATTTTCACAAAAGTGACAAACTTTTTTCTTGCCTCTTCTAAAAGGTTTTGCCATTGTTCTCCCTCCTTCTTTCTAGAATGGAAGATCGTCATCATCTTCTTCAATAGGATGAAAATCATCTAATGGAACGCCAAAATCTTGATTAAATTCATTATTAGACGCATTGTCCTTTTTTGAACCTAAAAATTCAATTTCTTCGGCTACTACTTCAGTAACATAAACCCTTTTACCTTCTTTGTTTTCATAATTACGGGTTTGTATTCTTCCATGAACCGCTATTTGACTACCTTTAGATTGATATTTTGATAGATTTTCACCTGTTATTCCCCAAGCTACACAGTTTATAAAATCCGCTTCTTGTGGTTTATCTTTCTGTTTTCTTCTATTTACTGCTATAGAAAAACTCGCTACTGGGGTACCCTGACCTGTATATCGAAGTTCTGGATCTTTCGTTAATCTTCCTATTAAAACTACTTTATTCATTTTCCATCACCCAATTATTTTTCTTTATTTATGATCATGTGGCGTATGAAATTTTCGTTAATTTTGAAGTTGTGCTCTAATTCTGGTAAAACTTCGCTTTCTGCGCTAAAGTTAATTAGAATGTAATATCCTTCAGTGTACTTTTTATCGATTAAATAGGCTAATTTTCTTTTGCCCCATTCCTCGATTGATTCAACTTCACCTGATTTTTCAATTGTTGCTTTTACTCTTTCGATAATCGCTTTAATTGCGTCTTCAGTTAAATCTGTTTTTAGTACAAACATTGTTTCATATTTTCTCATGTCTATTCACCTCCTCATGGACTATGGCTCTTTATAAAAAAGAGCAAGGAAAAAACGTGCGTCTTATTCACACATTATTTTAAAATATATCATAAATGCCACTATAGTACAAGCATTATTTGAGATAGGCTACACTATTTTTTTAATTCTCTTTTCAAATTGATTTCTTGGTAGCATAACAATTCGTCCACAGCCTTCACACTTTATTTTAATATCCATGCCAAGTCGTATGACCTTCCAAGTATCGCTACCGCAGGGATGTTTTTTCTTTGTTTGCACTAAAGTATTTAATTCATAATTCTTATCCAATGTGATTTTCTCCTTCCTTATTAGTAAAACAAATAGCCTAAATAGAAATAGGAAGCCAAAATAGAATTATTTATTTCATTGGCTAAATCCTCTTTAATACCCAGCATTGCAATAGTATACAGGATGCTTATGATTACTACATTAGACACAATTCCTCTTATAAGCCCAACGCTTCCACCGCCGATTTTATTAATGAAGTTTAATACTGGTAATTTAAAAATAGAGTTGATTCTCCTGACAAAAAAGGACAGAACGAACTTGATGACAAAAAAGATTAATAAAAAACTTATAATATGTACAATGCCTCTTGCTATTGCATTTAAAAACTCATCTATAAAAGGAAGGCTTTCTCCCATAAATAATTGAGTAATATAGGATTGGGCGCCACTGGGCAAGTTTTTAATAGCTACACTATTGTTCATGCTATTTTGTACACCTATGGGAATCAAGGATTTAATGCTTTCTATTATTTTGGTATTAGAAATCAAAATCGCTCCTACTCTCTCATAATATGTATTTGCAGCTATAAATGAAAGGACAAAAGAAAGTAAGCCCGCTAAAGAGAAAAAGAATCCTTTACGAAACCCTGACAATATGCTAAAGATAAATACAAAAATAATCAATAAATCAATCCAAGACATATTTTCCTCCAAATACGCAGATTGTCTCGGTGCTTAGCGTATCACTTTGCTTGTCAAAGAGCAAAGTGATGTGGACAATCATTCGTGACACCTATATCAAACTTGTCCTCACTCATAGAAATCTGCTGTTTCGCATATTATATCACATTAATTTGTTGATGAGTACCGAAGGTTGTCGAGGAAAAGGAAAATCATACTAGTATAGGATAAAGGGGTTCGTCTCAGGCGCATAGTAATATGAATTTGCGAAAAGAAAAATACTGAAAATTATAATTCGCCTGAAGGCGAAACAGGGGAAACAAGATCAGTCACTAAGGTAAACAGTGCCCCTGGCACTGAAGGAAATGCCCACAAGATTATCTTAGAGCGAAGAGGAACATATAAGGTGATGCTTAAACAGTAGTAGTCGTTTTTGCTTTTAACCCTTAGAATAATGACGCATATTTCAATCCACCTGTCT
>CAZVEI010000077.1:0-7482 GCA_964626295.1 uncultured Alkalibaculum sp. | reverse complement strand
TTATGCTTACCACGTAATACGCTTGCTACTTCTTTTTCTCCGTAATAATTCATAAAATCCTCCTGCCCATACCGTTCTTATGCCCGGTATGTTCTAAAATTAATTTCAGCGGTTTGATTGTTTCCCTCACCCCGCAAAAAAGGGTATAGAAAAAGCCTCAATCTCTTGAGACTTCTCGACTTCAGATGGTGGAGATAAGGGGATTCGAACCCCTGGCCTCTTGAATGCCATTCAAGCGCGCTCCCAGCTGCGCCATACCCCCGTTTTTAATTAATAATGAGCAATTAAAAGAATATCATACATCCAAGAGAATATCTATACTAAGTTATAATTTTAAGGTTTATTTTTGCTTAATAGGTATCTTTTTTTGTATTTGATGGTAGCATATTTCCCAATTTTGCTAACCATGCTGTAATTAACTGCCCCTCCTATGACTCCCACAATTGGAATTCCTTGTATAAATTTTGCAGTTAATAGGGAATCTGATAACAAATCTGAAGTTGTTTGTATATATTCTTGCAAGTCCTGATTTAGAGAAACCTTTTGTTCAATTTTTTCACCTAAAACATCAATCTCTTCATTATATTTCTTTTGTTCTTCTCCGTAAGTAATAGCTCCACATATTGTCAATAAAATATATTGCTTTTCTTCCTCTTTCTCATAACTATATCCATAACTAAGAGCTACTTGATATACCGTTCTTATAATCACGGAAATAAACAGGGGAATATCTGGCAAGCCAATGCCTAGAACACCTAGTACTCCCCCCTCTAATACAGATATGGTAGAATTAAGCCTCTTAGAGCCATTAGCTCCTTTATCTAGTTTTCTAATATATTTTTTTGTGTGACTTTTTTCTAGGGCATAATTATTTAATTCATGTTCTAATTGCATTTGATCTTTATTGTAGGTCTTTTCGATGTATCCAATTCCCTTTTCAAAAACTAACTGAAACCCCCTCATGAAAGCTCCATTAAGTGTGGCCTTTAACCCCTGTGGTATTTTTCCTTCAATCTTTTCTTTTACAGGACTTATTTTAGATAAAATAAAGGTGTTTTTTTCTTTACTCAAAAATTTGTTTTCTTGTTTTTCAATCTGTTTTAATTGCTTTTTAATAAGAGAACTCATTTAAACACCTACCTTTTCTTTGGTTTGAAATGCTCACTTCAGAAACTCGCTAAATAAAAGCTAAGCTTTCGCTTAATTCGTTGATTAGTGCAAAATATTAATTCGTGCAAGTTTTTTATGAACAGTATATAATCTAATCATACTATAATCAAAACATGAAACAAGTTAATTTTTGCGAGAAAAGTCATTCTATAGAAAAAGAAAGGTTTTATTATGAATATCATAAAAAGAAAAGCTCTACAATTTCTTTCCTTTTCTTCTGTAAACATTAAGAAAATATATAAACTCCATAGAAAAGTGCTCAATATTTTTAACCCCTACATCAAACCTCTCAAACCTCTATACAATTTACTAGACTATAAAATTTTTATAGAAGGCAGAGAGATTCCTGTTCGTGTTTTTAAACCGAGAAAACAGGAATACTGTAAAGTATTGATATTCTTTCACGGTGGGGGATGGGTTACTGGAAATATTGATTCGTATACTAATGCATGTTCTTATATGGCAAGGCATACAAAACACACGGTGGTTGCTGTAGATTACAGCTTAGCACCTGAAAATCCCTTTCCTATTGGACTACATGACTGCTACGAAGTTACTCGAGTACTCTACGAGAATCCTCATTTGCTTCAATGCAAAACAGAGGATATTACCTTAATTGGCGATAGTGCAGGGGGTAATCTTGCTTCTGCTGTTTCTCTTATGGCAAAAGACCGTGGTGAGTTTAAGATCAATAAACAAATTTTAATATATCCTTCTACCTATTATGATCATAGCGAAAAGTCTCCTTTTCCCTCTATACATGAAAATGGAGAAAACTATATTATGACATCAAAGCGCTTAGAAGAATACATGGATTTGTACGTTCCTGACAAAAATAAAAGAAAAGACCCATATGTGGCACCCTTATTGGCTCAGGATTTAAAGGATCAACCAAAAACTTTAATCATCACAGCAGAATTTGACCCTCTACGAGACGAGGGCGAATCTTATGGTGCAAGGTTAATTAACTTTGGAAATAGTGTAAAGATATACCGCTTGAAAGGTGCCTTGCACGGCTTTTTCTCCCTGCCCTGGAAGTCAAAGTACGTAAAAAAATCTTATAAAATCATCAACTTGTTTTTAAAAGACAAGATTTAGAAGGGAGAAATGTAATTGAAATACAGCAAAAGCGTGGAATGGAACAAACTAGATAATGCATCCAAATACTTTCCTGCTACTGCAAATGAGTTAGATACTAAAGTATTTCGTTTATCCTGTGAGCTTTATGAAGTAATTGATCCTAAAATATTGCTGAGAGCTTTAAATAAAACAATTGAGAGTTTTCCTTTTTTTAGATCCATTTTAAGAAGAGGTGTGTTTTGGTATTACTTCGAATCTAGCGATTTGACTCCTGAAGTTTCAGAAGAATCCCTTTCAGTATGTGCGCCGATATATAATAAAAATGCTAGAGATCTATTATTTCGGGTCTTCTATTACAATAAGCGAATCAGCTTTGAAATCTTTCACGCCCTTTCTGATGGAAAAGGCGCTTTGCTCTTTTTACAGACCTTAGTATATCACTATTTAGTTTATCGCTATGAGGCCCAATTTAAAGATCAGAAACCAGACCTTGACTACAGCGCTTCTATTAAGAAAAAGATGGATAACAGTTTTGACAAACACTTTATAGGCGACAATGGATTTTCACCAAATGTAATAAACTATAATAAAACAAAGAAAGCTCACCGAAATCGAGGAAAAAGAACAGAAGAAAATAGAATGAAATTAATTGAAGGTTCTATGTCTGTAAAAGCTGTATTAATGGAAGCAAAAAAGGATAATACCTCTTTGACAATTTATCTTGCTGCTTTATTCATCTATTCCATTTATAAAGAGATGAAGGCTGTTGAAAGAAATCGCCCTATTGTTTTATCCGTACCTATAAATTTAAGGCAGTTCTTTGAATCGGATACTGCTAGAAATTTTTTTAGCACTATGAATATAAGTTATCAATTTACAAAAGAGAAAACAGAGCTAAAGGATGTTATCGAGAGCATTACTGACTCCTTCCAACAAGATCTGACAGTAGATAAAATCAACCATAAAATTAATCGTCTTGTATCTTTAGAGAAGAATCCCTTTATGAGAATCATTCCACTTCCTATAAAAGATTACTCCATTCGAATTGCTAATAAATTCGTTGATAGAGGAATTACAGGGGCAATCTCTAATATAGGAAAAGTGTCAATGGCAGAAGAATTTGAGCCTTATATTCGTCAGTTTACAGTTTGTACAAGCGCTAGAAGACCTCAAATTTGCATGTGTTCTTATGGGGATCGATTGGTCATAAGCTTTACCTCCCCTTTTAAGGATACAGAAATCCAAAGGAGATTTTTTGAGTACCTTTCTAACAAAGGTATTGAAATTGAGATTTCATCCAATATGTAAATTTTTGAAAGGAAGTTTCTTATGAAATATTGCTCTCACTGCAAAGTATATATCCGTGGAAACAAACCACAATGCCCCCTTTGTGAAAACTCTTTACCAGATGCTCTTGAGGAAGAAGAAACATTGTTTCCAACTGTACCACTGATTTTTGAAAGTCATTTAGCACTTCGCATTACAGCATTTATATCTATTGCTGCATTAGTTATAAGTTTTGCAATAAAGGAGATTTTCCCTAGCAGTATAAACTCACCCTTATTTGTACTCCTCGCTCTTTTAACTATGTGGCTATGTTTAATCATAGTTATAAGAAAGAGATATAATATTGCAAAGACCATTATGTGGCAAGTGTCCTTAATATCAATATTCTCAGTGATTTGGGACTGGAGGATTGGTTGGCAAGGGTGGTCTTTAAATTACGTCATCCCCATTAGCTGTGTAGCTGCTATGTTTGTCATGTATATTACAGCTAAAATTATGCATTTAAGCGTTAGAGATTATATCGTCTATTTGCTCTTAGATGGATTATTTGGATTCATTCCAATTTTATTTCTCCTCTTTGATTGGATTACTGTGTATTATCCATCCATCCTTTGCGTTACAATAAGCATTATATTCTTAGCTGCAATTCTCATCTTTGAGGGAGAAAATATCAAATATGAACTAAACAAAAGAATGCACATTTAAAAATGTAGAAATAGAAAAAAAGAATAGGACGACAACGCATGAAATTTAATGATTTAACAGAGGGTAATGTTACAAATGTATTAACAAAATTAGCGCTGCCCATTATGGGCAGTTCTTTAATGCAATTTACATACAATCTTTACGATATGCTTTTAGTAGGTGGTTTAGGGAGCGATGCAGTGGCCTCTATTGGCTCAGCAAGCTTTTATATTAGCCTAGGTTATTCCATAAACGCATTAGTCGTAATTGGTACTGGAATAAAGGTTTCACATGCATTAGGTGAGAAGAACGAAGCAAAAGTAAGACAGTATATTAACACTGGCTTAGCTATCAATCTCCTTTTAGCTTTACTCTACGGCATTATTTTAGTATTAGGTGGTAATTTATTAATTGGATTTTTAAACATCAATAATCCTATAGTAGAAGGCTACGCTTATAAGTATTTGGCTCTTCACGCTATAATACTTTTTTTCAATTTTTTTAATACCCTTTTTATACGAATTCTTAGCAGTTATGGAAGCAACCAATTGTCGTTTAAAATCAGCGTCATAGGCGTTATCATAAATGGAATCTTCGATCCCTTATTTATCTATGGTTTAAAATTTGGCGTAGTCGGAGCAGCTCTTGGCACATTAGTTGCTAACGGAGCCATGTTTGCTCTATTTTTAGTTTATTCTAATGGAATCTTTACATTTAAGCCAAAATACGGTGTAGCTTCCAGTAAGGCAAAGGAAATCCTTATTTTGGGCTTGCCCAATGCTTCTCAAAGGGTTTTATTTACTTTAATAAACATATTTCTTGCTAGAATCATCGCATCATTTGGTTCAGATGCTATTGCTGCTCAAAAAATCGGCCTGCAGATAGAATCTGTTACCTATATGGTCACAGGTGGCTTAAATGGAGCTATGGCAGCTTTTACTGGGCAAAATTACGGTGCAAAAAAATACAACCGAATCTTAGAAGGATATAAATCAGCTAGTAAATTAAGCATTCTTTATGCTGCTTTTATGACTCTATTGTTTTTATTTTTCAATGAGCCTATAATCCGACTGTTTATTCGAGAAACAAGCACTATATCGATTACTTCGTCTTACCTTATGATTCTCGCTTTTTCTCAAGTATTTAGCGCTATAGAGCACACGTCAAATGGCTTTTTTACTGGTTTAGGCAAACCTAGAATCCCCTCTACTATAAGTATTCTTTTTACTAGTCTTAGAATTCCTATGGCTTATCTTTTAATAAGATACTTTGGTTTAAATGGAGTTTGGATAAGTATTTCCCTTTCAAGCGTATTTAAAGGCATTACAGCCTATACAGCTTATCGCATTACCCGAAAGAACTTAACGCCTGAAATCTAAAGAATGCCTAGGACAAATAGGGAGCTAAAGTACACAATCATAGTGCATAAAGCCATATAATCCACAGATTTAAAAGAAATACTTCCTAGAAAGGTGCGGGTTGAATATCTACTATAACCTTTTAACTCCATAGAAAGAGCTACTTCTTTCGTCCTTTTTAGGGAGCGAAGGATTAAAGGCATAATTACAGGGAATAAGCCCTTAACCTTTTGGAAAACAGTGTTCAACTCTAGTCCCCTCGATTGTTGGCTTTCGTATATTTCTCTAAGATCCTTTTCAATTACCGGGAGAAAGTAGAGAGTCATCCCCGTTAAAATAGCGTACTTATGAGGAAGTCCTAATTTGACTGTAAGAAGAGTTAATTCCTGGGGAGAAGTCCACATTAAAAACTGGAGAAAAGAAAATGCCAAACAAATCAATCTAAGAATTCCATTTAGTCCTATGATCACACCGCCCAAATAGAAAGGAAAAGGTCCGATTTGAAAGAGTGCTCTCCCTTCATGAATTAAAAGACCCTCTAAGAGTATAAACTGTATTCCAATTACAGCCATAACCTTAAGCATAGGCATATAAACCTTAAGGCTAATTCCAGAAAGGGAGGTAGTTAGTAAAATAAGGGCAAGACATATCATAAGAAACGTGGTATTTGCAAAGAACAGGATAAATAGAAGATTGGCTATTAGCCAGAGGAATTTTATCCGTGGATCTAATTTATGAATAAAAGACGTACCTTCCTTATATCCCAACAATAGTTTCATACATTTCTTCTCCTTTTCCACCATCTTTGCTAAGATCTAAACCTAAATGATTCAATTCTTTTTCATATGTAAAACATTCCCTAGTAGGTATATCTAACTTAATAGTCCCTTCTTTTAGAACTACCATTCTACTCGAATAATGAAGGGCCAGTTCTAAATCATGAGAAATCATAATTACTGCAACGCCTTTTTTAGTCAACTGAGAAACAAGCTCTATAACCTTCCAACTTTGAACAAAACCCATTTGGGATGTAGGTTCATCGATAATTAAGATTTCTGGCTCATTTATTAAGCTAGAGGCTAATGCCAACTTTTGCACATCTCCCTTAGACAATGTATAGGGATGATCTTTTGCATAGGGGCTTAAGCCCATTTTGTCCAATACCTTTTTCGTTCTGTCTTCTATTTCGTCTTTAGGTAATTTTTGCACCCTTAGTGCGAAAGAGACCTCTTCTTCTACGGAATTAGTAAATAATTGTATTTGAGGGTCTTGAAACAAATAGCCCACTTTTTTAGACAATTGAGCTGTAGTATGCTCTCTTGTATTCATATTCTTAACCCACACATTTCCCTTACTAGGTTTATGTAGACCATTAAAATGTTTTGCTAATGTGGTTTTACCTGCTCCGTTTTTGCCCATAAGGGCTATAAATTCACCTGGGTATACTTTTAAATGGATATCCTCAAGGCCAAACTCTCCATTGCCGTATTGAAAGGAAAGGTTTTCTACAGAAAGAACCGGCTCTACGGTTTTAAATAGAGCTCTATTTGTTTGAAGTTTTATGGGCTTTATAAATTTAGGTAGCTTTTCTTTTCTTATAGGTCCATCGTAAATGATTTTACCTTGATCAAGTACTATAAGCTTATGATCAATAGAAAAGTAATTTTCTACTTTATTGTCTACAATAATGACTATTTTGTTCTCTTCTTTAGCCATTTCACTTAATTTCTCATAGATATCTCTTCTACCTTTTGGATCGATTTGTGTGACAGCTTCATCTAATATGAGAACTTTTGGATCTAAAGTCAGCACAGATGCGAGCACTACCCTTTGAGCTTCGCCACCTGATAAAGTATGACTTTTTCTCTTTCCATAGCCTTCTAAACCTACAAAATCTAAGGCC
>CAZVEI010000076.1:2414-7484 GCA_964626295.1 uncultured Alkalibaculum sp. | reverse complement strand
GTCAACGGACCAGCGGGAGATTCGTAACGGAGGATCTAGATTTGATTAAAAAATCAAGAACTAGGTTAGCAGAAGAATATATCGAAGCCTTTCTAAAAAAGATGTCAAAACTAGGTTTTAACCATGAAGAAATCGTAGAAATAGTAAAGAATCTATCGAGGGGGAATGAAAAATGAACTATATACTAGAATGTAAGAATTTAACCAAGACGTTTAAGGGAAAAACAGCTTTACAAGATATGAACCTAAAAATACCCAAGGGAAGAATCATTGGCCTATTAGGTCCAAATGGCAGTGGAAAAACTACTTTTATTAAACTTTGTAATTCTCTACTTACACCTACTAAGGGGGAGCTATTTATTGATGGAAAGAAACCAGGCACTGAAACAAAAGCTATGGTCTCCTACCTTCCAGAGCGCAGTTATTTAAATGACTGGATGAAGGTTAAAGATGTAATAGAGATGTTTAAAGACTTTTACAGCGATTTTAATTCGAAAAAGGCCTATGATATGCTAGATAAACTACATTTAAGTCCTGAAGACAAACTAAAAAACATGTCAAAGGGTACCAAAGAAAAGGTGCAGCTTATACTAGTCATGAGCCGTGAAGCGAAGTTTTATCTTTTAGATGAACCTATTGGTGGAGTAGATCCCGCTGCAAGAGATTATATTTTAGGCACTATTCTTAAAAATTACAACGAAGACGCCACTATTATCATATCAACCCATTTAATTGCAGATATTGAAAAGATACTAGACGATATTATCTTCTTAAAGGAAGGTCAAGTGCTCTCACAAAAACCGTCGATGAAATCCGGGAGGAAGAAGGCAAATCCATAGATTCATTATTTAGGGAGGTATTTAAATGCTAGGAAAATTATTAAAATATGAGATCAAAGCCACATCTAGAACACTGCTCCCCCTTTACCTTGCCTTATTTGTAGTTGCAGTGGTCAATCGATTTATTAATCCCTTTGAAATACTAGAAAATACCCAAGGGTTTAATATTCAGATATTAGTAAATATTTTAAGCATTATACTATACTTTACAATGGCATTTAGCGTTATGGTTGCAACGTTTATAATAATAGCTCAACGATTTTATAAAAACTTTTTAGGCGACGAAGGCTATCTTAGCTTTACCTTACCAGTAGAAACTTGGAAACACGTCTTGAGCAAGCTTCTTATCTCTATAATGTGGATCATCTTAAGTATACTAGTGGTTATGGCCTCGATCATTATAATTGCTGATATAGATAGTCTTATGAGTGGATTTTCAACATTTTTAGAGGAAATAGGAACTACCTTTGGAAGTGGAACATATATTATGCTGCCTATCTACATGCTGTCAGGACTTACCCTTGCAATACTGGTAATCTATAATTCCATCTCAATAGGCCATCAATTTCAAAACCACAAGGTCCTAGCGTCCTTTGCAACTTTTGGAGTATTTTATCTCTTTACAAAGATTGTATTAGTAATTATGCTTATGATCTATGTGACAATGAATTATGGAAGCCTAGCTGCCACACCAATAAATGCAACAACAGTGCCAAATGCAGGTATTCTTTTGGGTACAATCACAGCGACACTTCTACTAATATCTATAGGCCACTTTCTATCCATAAATTATTTTCTGAAAAACAAGCTAAATCTAGAGTAAGGTGAACAACTTAATTAGTAAGAAAAAGTGAAAAACGGGTAAATTGGCAATAGCCTCTTTACCCGTTTTCTCTATCATGTAATTCACATGCCCCTAGCTCTTACTAATTGCATTAACTATAAAAAATATAATTTACTGAGCAAACTGGCTTTGGTACAAATCTGCGTAAAATCCATGTTTTTCTAGAAGGTTTTCGTGATTTCCCATCTCTATTATGCTCCCCTCTTTCATAACGAGAATAGTTTGTGCATCTCGAACGGTTGACAATCGATGGGCGATGACGAAACTGGTTCTGCCTTTCATCAAATTAATCATGGCCTTTTGTATCAATACTTCTGTTCTCGTATCTACGCTACTTGTCGCTTCATCGAGAATTAAAATTCTTGGATCTGCTAATATAGCTCTTGCAATGGTGATGAGCTGTTTTTGCCCTTGTGAGATATTAGTTGCCTCTTCATTGAGAACTGTGTCATATCCATCGGGTAATGTTCGAACGAAGTGGTCCACATGGGCAGCTTTAGCTGCTTCAAGAATCTCTTCTTCCGTTGCATTTTCCTTTCCATATGCAATATTTTCTTTTATGGTACCGTTAAATAACCAGGTATCTTGTAGTACCATTCCAAACACTCTACGCAAGCTGCTTCTGCGAATAGAAGTAGTATCCATACCATCTATAGTGATTTTTCCGCTTCCAATTTCATAAAATCTCATTAATAGATTGACCAAGGTAGTCTTCCCTGCTCCAGTAGGTCCTACAATGGCTACTGTTTGGCCTTGCTTTACCTGGAGATTCAGGTTTTCAATTAGAGGTGTATCCTCTTCATAGCGGAAGGACACATTTTCTAAAATTACATCACCTTTTGCATTTTCAATAGTAATAGAGTTGGCTGAATCTGGTACCTCCTCCTCTTCATCTAGCACTTCAAAAATTCTCTCTGCACAGGCAACTGTCGATTGAATGACATTGGCAATGTTTGCCGTTTGCACAATAGGCATAGTAAAAGATTTGGAATACTGAATAAAAGCGAGCATATCCCCAATCTTCAATAAATCCTTCGTAATCCATATGCCTCCAACGATGCTGATTAAGACGTATCCAATATTGCTTACAAAGTTTAACAGTGGAAACATAATTCCTGAAACGAATTGAGCTTTCCAACTAGCTTCGTATAATTTTTCGTTGACCTCTTTAAATTTATCTACAGATTCCCTCTCGTAATTAAATACCTTGACAATCTTATGCCCTGTATACATTTCTTCCACGTGACCGCTAAGGTCTCCTAGTTCTGCTTGTTGAGCCGCAAAGTGTTTTTGTGATTTTTTTGCAATGGTTACCGTGGCTAATACATAAAATGGTAAAGTCGCTATGACGATGAGGGTTAGCGTTTTGCTAATGGTTAGCATCATAACCACATATCCTATAATGGATATTACAGAGGTAATTGCTTGTGTCAAACTTTGCTGCAAAGTAGATGCAATGGTATCTACGTCATTTGTTACCCTACTAAGCATATCTCCATGGGGATGCATATCAAAGTACTTTAGTGGAAGTTTAGCGAATTTATGATCTACTTCCCTCCTTAAATCCCTTACCGTGTTTTGAGATACGCCTGACATTACAAGACCCATAAATAAACTGAATAGGGAACTTATGATGTACATGGCAACTAAAATCAAGACGATTTGCCCAATATAGTTAAAATCTATTTTACCATTGGTCTCTTCAATAGTGGTGATGACACCTTCAATTTGTTCGTCTGTCAACTCTACTTCAGAATCAGGACTACTTGGTGCATTGTCCATAGATGACATTTTGGATCCTAAGTCCATAACTTTTTTTATGGTTTCGGCCTTTTGCTTTGGAGATTGAATTTCTTCAACGATTGGAAGGGAAATAAACTCTCTCAAGGCATCTATATCTTCAGTACTAAATTCTTGTGTAGCGGTGTTGTCTGATTCCATTTCGGGGAGATCTTTAAAAAGCAAAAGCATTTCATTTAAAGTCTGTAATTTCTCATCTTGCTTTTCAATCTCATCAAGCTCTTTTAATACAAGCAAAGCTTTTACATTATCTAAGGATTTTACATCAAATGAGTTCTCTTCGCCTAAAGATGCATCCTCTGGCAATGATTTAAATACTTCGACGACCTTTAAAGTCAGTTGCTTCTTTTCTTCAAGAGATTTTGCATTTTTGATGAGTGAGATTTCCAGTAAATTTTTAATTGCTTCTAGTGATTCAGCGTCCATATCCTGTGAATTTTGTGCAGTTTCTGGCAACTTATCTAATCGTTTGATAAAGGCCATGGTTCTTTCTACTTTTTCTTCATAGGTTTTCCCATCTTTTATTTTGCCCGTGTCAGTCTGAAAATACATCTCATTAAGGGCCTTATTTTGAGCTGTAGCAATATTATCTATAATCTTGATTGCAACCTCTTCTTGCGCATCACCCATATTATCTATAATACTCATAACCATTTCATCTTGAACATCCGTCATATTTCCAACGATTTCTGTTCTCGCAGTCTGTTGACCTTTTGACATTTCCTGTATTACTTTTCCCGACATATAACCATCTTGAAGTTTATTCATGGCTTTACTCATTACCTTTGGGGCAGCTATCGTAAATACGGTGCTCGCAATTGCAAGCAAAATAACCAAGAGTAATTTTGATCTATGGGGCTTCAAATAATGCAGAAGCCTTTTAAGACTACCTTTAAAATCCTTTGCCTTTACAACGGGTCCACCCATGCCCATAGCACCGCCATGACCACTTCCTATCGATCCACTAGGTTTTTTGTGTTTCTGATTTCTGCTCATTTCATATCCTCCTTTGTCAACTGGGAAGACACAATTTCTTTGTAGACCTCACAGGAATTTAATAGCTCATGATGCGTACCTATTCCTTGGATTTTGCCTTCTTCTAACACAATGATTTGATCTGCATCCATGATGGTACCTACTCGTTGGGCTACGATAATGACTGTAGCGTCTGTCAGCTTGGTTTTTATCGATTTTCGAACCTTTGCATCCGTTTTAAAATCCAGAGCAGAAAAACTATCGTCAAAAACGTATATTTCTGGTTTTTTCAGTATTGCTCTAGCAATGGCTAACCTTTGCTTTTGTCCACCCGAAACATTAGTTCCTCCTTGTGATATGTAGTGATCAAATCCTCCCTCCATATTTTCGATGAATTCATAGGCTTCTGCAACTTTTGCTGCTTCAATAACCTCCTCCATAGGAGCATCCTTGCTGCCAAATCGAATATTGTCGGCAATGCTACCTGAAAACAAGACCGATTTCTGGGGGACAAACCCAATTTTATCTCGAAGGGTCTCTAAGGAAATTTCTTTAATATCCACACCATCCATGAGTATATTTCCTTGAGTAATATCGTAAAATCTTGGGATCA
>CAZVEI010000076.1:0-2404 GCA_964626295.1 uncultured Alkalibaculum sp. | reverse complement strand
CAAATTCACAATAATAGATTTTCCTGAGCCCGTGCTGCCTATAATTGCAGTTACTTTGCCCGGCTTCGCTTTAAAGCTTATATGTTCCAATACGGATTCCTCTGCACCAGGATAGCTAAAGGTGACCTTTTGAAATTCTAATGTACCTGTTACGCCAAACTCCTTTTGAATGATTTCTGGATTTACTACACTAGGCTCTGTTACAATGACTTCATCGATTCGAACGGCAGCTGCATGAGCTCTTGGCACCATAATAAACATCATGGAGACCATCAGCATAGACATCATAATCTGCATAGTATATTGGGTAAACGCACTTAAATCTCCTAAATCCATGGTGCCCATATCAATTTTAAGAGCTCCAAACCAAAGGATAGACAAAGAAGTGATGTTCATGATGAACATAATAGAAGGCATCATAAAAGCCATAATTCTGTTTACAGTAATGTAGTTATTGGTCAAATCGTTATTGACATCATCAAATCTTTTATTTTCTCTTTCTACAGTGTCAAAAGCTCGTATGACCCGAATTCCAGTAAGCTTTTCTCTGAGCACAAGGTTGATTTTATCCACTTTTCCCTGTACTAGCTTAAATAATGGTATAACTTTTCTTGCAAGAACCACTATAGTCAAGCCTAAAATAAGAATGGCGATACCAAGAACCCCTGTCAAATTAGCATTTTTAGAATAAGCTAAGGCCAACCCTCCTATTGCCATCATAGGGGCACTGACCATCATACGAAAGATCATAATGGTCACCATTTGAACTTGATTGATGTCATTTGTCGTCCTCGTAATGAGCGTTGCTGTACCGAACTCATCAAATTCCCTTAAAGAAAAGCTCTCTACTCTTTCAAAAATTTTGTTTCTTAAAACTGTACCAAATTTCATGGCAATCTTTGCAGAAAAATAACTCGATACAATAGACAAAATTGCACTAAGACCTGCTACGAGGAGCATGATCTTACCAATATCCCAAATGGTTGCAACATCTCCTGCCATAACTCCTTCATTAATAATATCAGAGGTAAGGGTAGGCAAGTATAAATCCCCCAGTGTCTGTAAAAACACCAATACAAGAACTACAGAAATCTGCCACCTGTATGGCTTTAAAAATCGAAATAATTTAATCATAAATTCTCCTTTTTAGTAAGCATTCTAAACTACCTCTTTAACCTTTTTAACCTTTTTAACCTCTTTAACGGTTTTTGCCTAAACATTCTCCAACACTTTATTTATTCTAATTTGTCAAATATGCTCTTCATCTCTATTATCAGTGTATTTAATCTGAGTATATCTTCTTCTTGTAAGTCTTCTAATGGTTTTATCATCTCACGTTTTATTTGATTCTTTTGAGTACTAAAAAGGTCCTTCCCTTTTTTAGTGACCCTTAAGTTGATTACTCTTCGATCCTCTGGATCCGTCTCTCTAATTAGATAACCTCCTTTTATTAATCGATCCGCTAATATTGATATATTGGATTTAGGTAACTGCATTTTCTCACTGTAATAACTCATGGTTTTCCCCTGGCGAATACATACCATATGGAGAAGGCCAAATTGCTGCTTTGGTATATCCATTGGTGGTATGCTTTTCATTAGTTTTTTAAAGATAGTTGGAATGAAAAATATTAAATTCTCAACTAACTTTTCTCTCTCTTGCACTTCCTTTCACCTCGCATCATTTAGTTACTGAATATAACTGTTATTAATAGTAACTATTTTTGTGTGAAATATCAATAATTATTTTCAATTTAAGTTTCATTTAGCTTACCATCCAAATCTTTACGTTTATAACTTCATAAAAAATAACCCTTTAAAATGCTTTCAAAGGCAGCTTAAAGGGTTTCGATTTTTTGTTTTTATAGACAAATACTTATTTGCCGTGCTCTTCCACGTACTAGTAATAAATTTCTATATATGCTGGCAATAAGGATTCCTCAAGCAAAGGATATCTTCTGCTTTGTTTCCTCCATCCAGTGCTTCTTGAACTTTTTTATTAAAACATTTTTTCAACTAGATGTGGTATTTTATCCGTAGCAGTTTTCATTGTGTTTTGACGTTCTTCTTCTGTAGTTCCCGTGCCGTCTACTAACAGTTCGTCAAAGGTGTTAATACCAATAAATTTTATAATATCATGAACATAGTTTAATCCCTTACATAGGGCCGGTTTTAGTATCCACGGAATATTACCTCCAGAAGACTGAACATATATAAAAACCCTTTCCTTATCACCTAAAAGACCCTGCGGTTTGTTTTCTTGGAAGGAAATTGTCTTTCCAGACTGAATGATACAGTCTAGATACTCTTTTACAGGAGCTGGAAAGGACAAACTCCACATTGGAGCTGCTAGCACATAAAGATCGGCTGCCTTAAACTGATCGCACAGAGATTCAATCTTCTCG
>CAZVEI010000075.1:2178-7491 GCA_964626295.1 uncultured Alkalibaculum sp. | reverse complement strand
CTTCAATCAGGTACATCTCATAATTTAGGACAGCATTTTACAAAAGCTTTTGAAATCACTTATTTAGATAGAGAAAACAATCAAGCATTCCCATACCATACATCCTGGGGCGTTTCTACAAGATTGATTGGTGCATTAATAATGGTACACGGTGATGACAATGGCCTAGTTCTTCCTCCTAAAATTGCGCCTACTCAATTAGTAATCATTCCTATAGCGCAACACAAAGAGGGCGTTCTCGATAAGGCATGGGAGATTAAAAATAAGCTAGCAGAGAAATTCAAAGTAGAGATTGATGATCAAGATGGATACACTCCTGGTTGGAAGTTTAATCAATGGGAAATGAAAGGTGTTCCAATACGTTTAGAAGTAGGACCACGAGATATTGAAAACAATCAATGTGTATTAGCTAGAAGAGATAATGGCGAAAAAATTCAAGTTTCACTAGAGGATTTAGATGCAACAGTGGAGAAATTGCTTGATGAAATTCAAGATAATCTTTTCCAAAAAGCATTAGAGAGAAGAGAACAAAAGACATCTACAGCTACAAATTTAGATGAGTTTAAAGAAAACTTAGCAGCAAATCCAGGCTTTATTAAAGCAATGTGGTGTGGAGATCGGGCTTGTGAAGATAAAATAAAAGAAGAAACAGGAGCAACTCTTCGATGCGTACCTTTTGAACAAGAGGTCATAGGAGACGGTTCATGTGTCTGCTGTGGTAAAAAGGCTGAAGATATGGCTTACTTTGCGAGAGCATATTAAAAAAAAGGCGATTTCATCGCCTTTTTTAGGTGGTAAGCTTACCACCTTACCATCTTATCAAGCAATCCACCTTCTTGAACTAAATCCATAATACTGTAAATTGGTATTATAGCGTATGGGAAGCCTACTACGTATGGTGCTATATCGTATAATTGGAAGTATATGACAAGGGCTTTGTCTGCAATATAGTAATCTTGATCGCGTTTTACACCAGGGTAATCTTCAAACAAGATAATATCTTGCTTTTTTAATTCTTCAAGTACCCTTTCAGATAAAACTTCAATGTAATTGCTATTAGGCTTAAATAAGTCGTAAAATGGTATGTCTTTACCGGTGCTAAGATCAAAGTTTAGTGATTTGATCATGGTCATAGGATGAGCGCCTCCAAATTCTGCAAAACCGATTAAAGATAGAGTCAGGACACCCTTTTGATTATTTTTTAATTCATAAGAGCCTGTAACATAGGTAGGAATATCTGGAACCATTAGATTTCTACTTAATCTTAGCACGTTTTCATAAATTGTGAAATTAATAAGTCCTTGAATATAGCTATTATTAGGAATGTATACTGCAGGGTAATAAAAATTTGTGTTTTGGGTACGATAATTTAGTGTATGAATAATCACAGGGAATTTGCTATTCAAAACCTCCACCACCTAAATATATTTGTTATATTAATATACGTGAGCAATATACTTTTGTTAATTTTATTTGAAATTAATTAATCTCTGTGTTATAATACTTCTTGCATACAAAAATTGCGCGCCCTTGGCTCAGCTGGATAGAGCGTTCGGCTACGAACCGGAAGACCGGGAGTTCGAATCTCTCAGGGCGCGCCATAAAAAGCCCTCTCATTTATGAGAGGGTTTTTTATGTTGTAAGCCCGAGAGATTCGAACTCTGAGAGGGACGAGGAGTGGTGGCGAAGCCATTCAAATATGCTAAATGCATATTTGAAAATGACGAGATTGCGAGGAGCTATGCGACGAAGCAAGACTGACACGTAGTGGCAGTCTCAGGGCGCGCCAAATATGCGACTTGCGTCGCAATGAATAGTGAACAGTGAACAATGAATAATTTACAACACATATGCTAAGCACAACAAGGATGTCGCATATTTGTACTATTCATTGTTCATTTTTCACTGAAATTTTATATTCTTAAAATAATTAAATTATTAAGAAGGTTTTAATGAGGTATAAATAATTTAGAAAAAACCACCATACATATACGGCACTGATACAATAGCATAAAAAAGTACTCAATAGGGCATATTAGCGGTATAGCTTCAACTAATCTTAAGGAGACCCTCGTGCCTAATAAAATCAATATCATTGCCACATGGATATATGCTACAATATCCTTAATTTATTCCATATCTATGTTATTTCAATCAGAATATCTAAAAAGCCTCTATGGATTGATTTCTATAATCTCTTATTTTCTGATAAACTATTTTCGACCTACATTATTTAAAAATAATACCTACTTATTTATGACCAACTTATTCATATTTACAGCAGGATTTCTTGGACTTGTTCTTCGATATTACGATGTATTTGTTAGCTATGATTTAATAATGCATTTTTACGCTAGTATACTCTTTAGTTTATATGGATTTATTATTTTTGATAAATTAAAAAAGCGAGGAGTAGAAATTCATCGATTCTATTTAATCAATATTCTAATATTTTGTTTTGCAACTACGGTTTTGCTTTCATGGGAGATTGGAGAGTATATTTTAGATGTAACTATGGCAACCGATCATATGAATTCAAAGGCTACTGGAATTGGTGATACTATGACGGATTTATTAATAGGAATAGTAGGATCTATTTTGACCATTGCTTGGAAAAGGATACGTAGTGCGCTACATAATAGTTAGGCTAGTAGTGAGATTCTTCATCGCGAGCTCCTCTGGATGACTAGGATCCCCTCTTTGGGTCTCGGGTCTAAGATCCTTCGCTTCGCTCCAAGATGACAATAGCAGATATCACGCCCGAAGGCGAATTTTTCTTTGGCATTCTGCATTGCGTAAAGAGTTCCGCATTCTGATTTTTGTCGTCCAACCAAAAAAGGGCCCTAATAGAGCCCCAAAAGATTTTTCTTACCACCTTATTTAGTACCCCTGTACAAACAAGCCATCTCCTTCTAACCATTCTACATACAGCGCTTCTTTAATGGTTAGATTTTGTTTTGCTAGTTCTTTTTCCAAACCATTTTTTGTAAGGTCAATTTCATCTAAATTTTCTTGAATCAATTCTCCATCTGCAATAAGTGTAATAGCAAGAAATGGCCCCTTTTTAGTCTGTTGACCATTTTGTTTTTTTGCTGAGTTTTGATTGTTCTTTTTTAAAACGCTTAAGCAGCCACTTGCCTCTAAAATGGCATATTGTACCTCTCTCATAGAAAATACGTCTTTTGAACGAAGGAGGTGCAGGAGCTGGTTGATATCTAAGTGGTTTTTTTTCAGCTCATCAAAAGATAATTTGCCGTGATTTATAAGAATAGAGGGTTTTCCTTCTAAAAAATCTCTCGTCTTACGAAATTTTTGAGTTATCCATTCTGTAAATGATATGAGAATCGTCCAAATGACAATGGCAAATAAAATAAAGGAAATGCCGAGCTGATCATCATAAAGTGCATTTCCTACTAACTCGCTTAAAATAATAGAACAAATAAAATCAAAAGTTGTAATATGCGTGAGCAAGGTTTTGCCTAAAATCTTAGTGGCTATAAACAACAAAATATATCCAATTATTAACTCAAGTCCAATATGATAATACTCCAAAGTGATCACCTACTGTTATAGTCTCTAGTAGTATTGTCAAAAGAGCGATTTTTAATCCCTAAATTTCACTACTCCATCTTCAATAGAGTCAATAATAGCAAGAGATTCCACTTTTATTCCCATGTCTCTTATAATATCTCCGCCTTCTTGGAAGCCTTTTTCTATGACGATGCCTGCTCCTACGAGGGTGGCGTTTGCTTGATCGATGATTTCCTTTAAGCCTAAGATAGATTTTCCATTAGCCAAGAAGTCATCGATAATTAAAATTTTGTCTGTGCGGTTTACGTATTTTTTGGATACCATAAGCTTATAAGTTTTATCTTTTGTAAAGGAATAAACCTCACTAGTATAAAGATCTTCATCTAAGTTTAATGATTCTGTCTTTTTAGCGAATACTACAGGTATATTATCAAAGTATTGAGCAGTGATTACAGCTAAGGCAATCCCGGATGCTTCAATAGTTAATATTTTTGTAATAGGGTCCTCTTTGAATTTTTTATGAAAAGCTTTTCCAATCTCGTTTAAAAGCTCTACATCTAATTGATGGTTAAGAAAGCAATCCACTTTTAGAATGTTGTTTCCAATAGCGTGCCCGTCTGTTCGTATTTTGTCTTTTAATAAATTCATTTTTTCCTCCTTATATATGCAAGTGTCTAGATATGTGATTGGCTCATAATGTTTCTATCATTATAACCTTAAGTTATGGAAAAATAAATAAGAGAATTATTTTGAAAGTGGATTTACAATAACCTAAGATATGGTATCATTACAATTACATGAGAGGAGTTGTGCCATGAACTGCCATGAAGCAAATAAAAACAAAATAATAGAATACATTAAAAGTGGAGAAAAAAAAGATGGTCCTTATTCTCTAGGATTAGAGTTTGAGCACATCGTCGTTTATAAAGAAAGTTATAAATCCGTTCACTATGAAAATGGTGTTGAAGAAGTTATGAAAGAACTTCTTTTGAAGGGTTGGAAGAAGATGGACGACGAGCCCAAATTGCTCAATATAGTGAAAAACGGCGATAGCATTACTTTAGAGCCAGGGGCACAGTTAGAATTGAGCTTAAAAAATTGTGAAACCTTAAAGGAAATAAAAGAAAGATATTTTTCCTTCGTTAACGATATACTTCCTATTTTAGAATCAAAGAACTATAATCTACTTTCCATAGGGTATCGACCAGTAGATCAAATCGCGCATATTCCCATGATTCCAAAACAAAGGTATAAATATATGTCAGAGTATTTGAGTAAACGAGGTAAATACGCTTTAAATATGATGAAGGGCTCTGCTTCTCTTCAAATATCTGTGGATTATACTAGTGAGGAAGATTATATTAAAAAGAACAGAGTGGCAAACTATTTTTCTCCAGCTATTTCCTATCTATTTGACAACTCCCCAATATTTGAAGGAAGTGTACATGAAGGAAACGGGGCAAGAGTTCAAATTTGGAACAATATGGACAATGATCGAAGCAGATTAACTCCAGGTGTTTTAGATAAAGACTTTGGTTACGAAGATTATGCAGATTACCTTCTAGAAACACCTTGTATTATTGCCTTGCTAGATGGGGAACTTGTCTTTACAGATGACAAACCTGCTAAAGAAGTATACGAAAATGTAGAGATGAATAAAGAACAAATTGAGAGAGCAGCCCATATTACAATTGATGGGAATTTGATTAACAGAGAATCATTTAAAAGTAATGGAGGGGGAAAATAAATGGGAATTAGAAAAAGTAATCAAATAATTGCTGG
>CAZVEI010000075.1:0-2168 GCA_964626295.1 uncultured Alkalibaculum sp. | reverse complement strand
AACAAATTGAGCACTTGCTTTCTATGGTCTTTCCTGATGTACGAACAAAAAAATACATCGAGATTCGAATGAGCGATAGCGTACCTTATCCTTACAATCTGTCTTCTGCTGTACTCTGTAAATCTATTATGTATCACCCAGATAATTTAGATTATTTTTATAAAGAATCTTTGAAATACACTACGGCAGAAATAGAAGAATTAAAGGAAAAATTAATTATAGGTGACGAAAAAGCCGTTGAGGTGATTACAAAAGTAGTAGAGACTGCCCTAATGAGAGCCTTAGATATCGTAAGCCCAAAAGAGAGAAAATATATAGATGTTTTGATAGAGCTTAAAAAGAATCATAACAACTTAGCCTCTTATTCTAAAAACTTACTAAAGGAAAAAAAGCTAGTATGTGAAGCTTTAGAAATTGACGTATTATCTGCTAAAAACATAAACATCTTTGGCTTAAGCTAAAGAAATCCACGTAAAGCAAAGAATAGGATTAACAATTGTTCAACGATTGTTAATCCTATCTATAGGGATATTTTTAGAAAACTCTTTTCTTTACAATGATTTTTTGATACAATAAAAAGAATAATAAATTTTTACCATAACTAAAAGGAGGTCTTGTATGAAAAGGTTTAATAAGGTTCTTATTGCTAATAGAGGCGAAATTGCTATTCGTATTATACGAGCTTGTAAGGAGCTTGGAATAACAACTGTTGCTATATATGCAGAGGAAGATAAATTATCTCTATTTAGAAGAAAAGCTGATGAGGCGTATTTAATAGAAGATCACAGAGGACCAGTAGATGCTTATCTCAATATGGATAAAATCATCTCCCTTGCTAAAAAGAAAAACGTTGAGGCTATTCATCCTGGTTATGGATTTTTAGCTGAAAATCCAGAGTTTGCCCGTAAATGTGAGAAAGAAGGCATTACATTTATTGGACCTAGTTATCAGATGATGGAGCAATTAGGAGATAAGATTCAATCTAAAATCGTGGCTCATAAAGTTGGCGTTCCAACAATTCCTGGGGTAGAAAAGCCAATTACTTCTGACGAAGAAGCTCTAGAGTTTGCTAAAATTGCAGGCTATCCTGTTATGTTAAAAGCAGCTGCTGGCGGTGGCGGACGTGGAATGAGAATCGTTGAAAGCGAACAGACTTTGCTTAAAGATTTTAAATCTGCTCAAAATGAAGCCCTAAAGGCCTTCGGCAATGGCGATATCTTTATTGAAAAATATCTTCAACAACCAAATCATATTGAAGTTCAAATAGTAGGCGATAATTATGGGAATGCAGTACACTTATTTGAAAGAGACTGCTCTATTCAGAGAAGACATCAAAAGATTATCGAGTTTACGCCTTCTCTAAGTATTTCACAAGAACAAAGACAAGCTATTTGCGATGATGCTCTAAAAATTGCTCGCTCTGTAAACTATCGTAACGCCGGTACAGTAGAATTTTTAGTAGACAAAAACGGCAATCACTTCTTTATTGAAATGAACCCTAGAATTCAAGTTGAGCACACTGTTACAGAAATGATTACAGATATTGATATTGTTCAAACCCAAATTTTAATCGCTCAAGGTTTGCCACTAGATTCTAAAGAAATCGGCATTAGTAGTCAAGAAGATATAAAGGCTAATGGTGCAGCTATTCAATGTAGAATTACTACAGAAGATCCACAAAACAATTTTATGCCAGATACAGGTAAATTAGAGGTTTACCGTACAGGTGGTGGCTACGGCTTGCGATTAGATTCAGGAAATGGATTTACTGGCGCATATATTTCACCTTATTACGATTCTCTATTGGTGAAAATGACAGCCTTTGCAAAAGACTTTGAAAGAGCTAGAACAAAAGCTGTCCGCGGTCTAAAGGAAATCGAAATCGAAGGGGTAAAAACCAATAAAGACTTTTTGATAAATGTATTAGAACACCCTCAATTTATTAAAGGGGACTGCGATACAAACTTTATCGATCAAAATCCGGAACTGTTTAAGTTGAGATTTAGGGGCAATGAAGAAAAGAGATTGTTAAACTTCTTAGGAGAAAAGGTTGTAAATGAGACAACAGGAAACAAAGCAGATTACGATCAACCTATTATACCAAAAGTGGACAGTACTACAATGCTATACGGAACAAAACAGATTTTAGATGAAAAAGGACCACAAGG
>CAZVEI010000074.1:4618-7570 GCA_964626295.1 uncultured Alkalibaculum sp. | reverse complement strand
GGATTTCAAATTAGAAACTCATGCTCTCAAGGTTTCAATCATACAGAAAGTAGCTCCTGTAAAGTAAAAAATTCAGTTTCATTATTACCGATTAGCTAAAGGTATCTCTGGCATACTTTCCTATGCAAAAGAAGGCGTCAGGCTATGGTTCAGGACAAAACGACCTGCATACCGTCAACTCCGTTTTAAGCTAATCAGTTAAATAGATAAAAGAATACTTCTCTCAAAGTCCGGTATCAGACGGGGCTTATTAAAGTGCCTCTAAAGCAAAATCGCCCTATAAATCCTTTGAAAAAACGATGAATTGGCACTTCGATTTGATTTATTGATTTTCAAAATGTAATTTGCGGAAACTCAAGGATGGTTATAGCTTGACACTGTTTTCAAAAAAGGATACAATAAATATTATTTGACCCTTCTGAGCCTAAAAACTCAGTTAAATTATCAAGTGAATTAAATTTAAATTAAAAATTGAAAAGGCTACTTTAAAAAGAGGAGGTGGAAATTTTGGCAGAAGCATTAGGATATGGAATGTATATCTTATTTGCAATTTTAATTATTGCAGCCTTTGTTGTAGGTTATTTTGTACGTAGAAACGTTGCAGAAGGAAAACTGAATAGCGCAGAGGAAACAGCGAAAAAAATTGTAGAAGATGCATTAAAAGATGCAGAAACACAAAAGAAAGAATTACTCTTTAATGCAAAAGAAGAAGTTCATAATTTAAGGCAAGAAGTGGATAAAGAAAGTCGCGATCGTCGTAGTGAGTTACAGCGTATGGAAAGAAGAATTATACAACGCGAAGAAAACGTCGATAAAAGAAATGAAATGATTCAGAAAAAAGAAGATTCATTACAAGCCAAATTAAATGAAGTCAATGCTAAAGAGAATCAGATTAGTGAATTAGTAGAAAAAGAAATGCAGGAATTAGAAAGAATCTCTGGTTTTACTGCAGATGAAGCGAAAGAAATTTTGTTAAATGATGTAGAAAAGAAAATCAGAAGAGAATCTGCATTGATGATAAAGAGAGTAGAATCAGAAGCTAAAGAAGAAGCAGATAAGCGAGCTAGAGATGTATTATCAACAGCAATTCAAAGATGTGCTGCAGACCATGTAGCTGAAACTACAGTATCTGTTGTTCACTTACCAAACGACGAAATGAAAGGCCGTATTATTGGTAGAGAAGGACGAAATATTCGAACTTTAGAAACGCTTACTGGAATTGATCTTATCATTGATGATACACCAGAAGCTGTTATTCTCTCAGGCTTTGATCCTATCCGAAGAGAAGTCGCACGAGTTGCACTGGAAAAATTAATCATTGATGGAAGAATCCACCCTGCGAGAATTGAAGAAATGGTGGAAAAAGCAAAGAAAGAAGTTGACACGAGAATTCGCGAAGATGGTGAAGCTGCATGTTTTGAAACAGGAATTCATACTCTTCATCCAGAAATTATCAGACTACTAGGTAGATTGAAATTTAGAACAAGTTACGGTCAAAATGTATTAAAGCATTCTATAGAGGTATCTCATTTAGCAGGTATTATGGCTGAAGAAATTGGCGCGAATGTAAATATCGCAAAACGAGCTGGGTTATTACATGATATTGGCAAGGCGGTAGACCACGAAGTTGAGGGTCCTCATGTCACCATAGGTGTAGATATATTGAAGAAACATAAAGAATCCGCACAAGTCATTCACGCTGTAGAAGCTCATCATGGTGATGTTGAAATGAATTCTGTAGAAGCTGTTCTTGTTCAGGCAGCAGATGCAGTTTCAGCTGCTAGACCAGGAGCAAGAAGAGAAACATTAGAATCTTATATAAAGAGACTTGAAAAACTTGAAGAAATAGCGAATTCATTTGAAGGTGTAGAAAAAACTTTTGCTGTGCAGGCAGGACGTGAAGTCCGAATTATGGTTAAGCCAGATCAGATTGACGATGTCGAGATGATACATATGGCAAAAGATATCGCAGATAGAATTGAAAATGAACTTGATTACCCCGGTCAAATCAAAGTAAATGTAATCAGAGAGACAAGAACAATTGAATATGCAAAATAAAAAAGGGCCTAGGCCCTTTTTTTTTTCGAGGTATAACTCATCTTCTAAAGCGAAAGCCACTATTACTCAATTGAGTGGGTACCGCCCGCCTTTAGGAGAGGCAATTGTTGATATTTGTGATATAATGATTAATATATTAAGCAATTAGCATCATATAAAGTAGGAGGAAAAATTTTGAAAATACTAATACTAGGGGATATCGTTGGGCGCCCAGGTCGAAATGTTGTAAGGGACCAATTATCTCATTTAAAAGAAGAATATAATCCAGATTTGATTATTGTCAACGGCGAAAACGCATCTGCTGGAAGAGGTTTAACTGAAAAAAACGCTAAAGAATTTTTTGAATTAGGTATTGATGCTATTACTACGGGTAATCACGTTTGGGATAAAAAAGAAATGCTGACTTATATCGATTCCTATCCCCAATTGATCCGACCTGCAAACTACCCAGACCCTTGTCCTGGAAAGGGATATACTGTGGTTCATAAAGACAAAATTGCTATTGGCGTAATTAACTTATCCGGAGTAGTTTACCTTTCAAATCTAACCAATCCATTTCATACTATAGATAAAATTCTCTACGAGATTTCTCAACAATGCAATATTATTATCCTAGACTTTCATGCAGAAGCTACTTCTGAAAAACTAGCTATGGGTTATTATTGTGATGGCCGGGTGTCCTTAGTATATGGAACTCATACCCATGTACAAACTGCAGATAAAAGGATATTAAATGAAGGTACAGGGTATATTACAGATATTGGAATGACAGGTCCATATAAATCTGTTATTGGTATGGATGTAGATGCTTCTATAAAAAGATTTGTAACATCATTACCAGAAAGGTATAAATTAGCTGAAGGAAATTGTTTATTTAATGGATGTATTTTTGAA
>CAZVEI010000074.1:0-4608 GCA_964626295.1 uncultured Alkalibaculum sp. | reverse complement strand
GATATTAGGAGTAGATAAAGATATTATCATAGAGCAGATGAGAAACAATCGTCCTATTAGATACGATTTAGCAGAAGGCCCTGTTCAGATCAATGGAATTATAACGGAAATAAACGAAGAAACAGGTGAATGTCAATCTATTGACAATTTTATTAAAATTATAGAAGGATAACCAATTTAACTAATAGGAAGTATTTATCATTTGTGTTATAATATTCGAATCAGCAGAATAATTGTAAGTTCTAGGTTGCAAGGTTTAAGTAAGGAGAATAAATTATGTGTTATGCGGATTTACACATGCATTCTACTCATTCAGATGGAAAATTAGGCGTAGAAAAAATTATTGAACACGCTAAAAATCGAAATCTAAAAGCTATTTCAATAACAGATCACGACACGATTTCTGGCACTATAGAGGCGGTTCAGTCTCCTAATAAAGGTTCTTTGGAAATCATTCCAGGAATTGAGTTAAGCACTATACACCAGGGGGAAGAAATTCATCTTTTAGGATATTTATTTGATTTAGAAAACGAAGATTTTGCTCAGTTTATTCAAAGTACGCAAAACCATCGCCTTGAGAGGGCGCATAAAATGATCGAAAAATTTGACTCTGCAGGAATCCATATTGATAGAGAAGAACTATCCCAAATAAGCCAAGGGGATTCTATTGGAAGACCTCATTTTGCTCGCTTGCTCATTAAAATGCGGCTAGTTAATAGTATAAACGAAGCATTTGAAAAATATTTGACTCCTGGAACACCTACCTATGTTGAACGATTCAAACTTACCACAATAGATGCCATCAAAGAAATTAAAAAAGCTAATGGCTTGTCTGTACTGGCTCACCCTGGTCTTATTAAAAATCAAGGTCTTATAAATCAAATCCTTCACATGAAAATAGATGGTATAGAAGTTTATCATCCAAAGAATAATTCTATGCAGACAAGAGAGTATTACCAAATCACAAAAGAGAATCATTTGCTTATTACTGGAGGCTCCGATAATCACTCTGCAAATTCCAATGATTGTCCTTTTATTGGTTCTGTAAAAATACCTTATTCCTACGTAGAAAAGTTAAAAGAAAAAAGGTGATAAAATGGCATTGAAAAACGATAGAAATCGAAATGCGATTTTTAAAATAAGTATTACAGCAATGGTTAAGCTATTAATACTAAATATGTTGAGTAAAAATCATATGTATGGCAATCAAATCATCGATAATATTTCACTCAAACTTCATGAAAAATGGGCACCTAGCCCTGGAATGATTTATCCACTTCTTAGACAACTAGAAGACGAAGGCCATATCGTAGGTTGGTGGAGCGATCCTGTAAAGAGATCTACTAGATACTATAAGATCACTGACGAAGGGGCAGAATATTATAAAATTTTAAAAAAGAACTATCAAGGACTGATTAACGATTCAATTGACATCCTTGAGGGTTTTAAAAAAGAAATTTATACATAATAGTGGAGGATTAAAATGAAAAGTATGATATCTGATAAAGTAAAAAGTATTCAACCATCAATGACATTAGCCATTACAGCTAAAGCAAATCAGCTCATTAGCCAAGGTCATGATGTTGTAGCATTTGGAGTAGGAGAGCCTGATTTTGATACTCCTAACTCTGCAAAAGAAGCAGGTATTGCAGCCATCCAAGCAGGAAAAAGCAAATACACGCCTGTTGTAGGAGTATTAGGACTGAGACAAGAAATCTGTGCAAAACTAAAAAAAGATAATCATCTCAATTATACACCAGATCAAATTATCACTAACAGTGGTGCAAAACACAGCTTGTCTACTGCATTTCAAGCTATTTTAAACCCTGGTGAAGAAGTCATTTTAGCCGCTCCTTACTGGGTAAGTTACCCTGAAATCATTAAAATTGCAGGTGGCAAACCAGTTATCATTCAAACAAAAGAAGCCAATAATTTTAAGATTACTGCAGATGAATTAAAAGACGTCATAAGTGATAAGACAAAAGCCATATTATTAAATAGCCCCAGTAATCCTGTAGGAGCTATTTACTCTAGAGCAGAATTAGAAGAGATTGCCAATGTTGCTGTTGAGAATAACATTTACGTGGTATCTGATGAAATCTATGAAAAACTTATATATGATGGCAATCTTCACGTAAGTATTGCAGAGATCAATGATGAAATGAAAGAACTTACTATTATTATCAATGGAATGAGCAAAAGCCATGCTATGACTGGATGGCGATTAGGTTATACAGCAGCTAATAAGGAAGTTATTAAAGCTATGGGAACTATACAAGGCCACGCTGTATCTCATCCCTCTTCTATTACTCAATACGCTGCTATTGGCGCTTTACACTGTGAGGAAAGTGTTCTTCAAAAGATGTTTGATGAATACGATACAAGACGTAAATACATGATTTCCCGTTTAGATGAAATGAAATCATTAACTTATATTTATCCTCAAGGTGCTTTTTACGTATTTATCAATGTGTCAGAACTTTTTGGAAAGAGTTACAATGGAAAATTAGTTAATAGCTCTTTAGAACTAGCAGATGCCTTATTAGATGATGAAAAGGTTGCTGTAGTTCCTGGTATTGCCTTTGGTTTAGATACCCATATTAGATTATCTTATGTAACGAGTATGGAAAAGATCAAAAAAGGGTTGGACCGAATTGAAAACTTCATTAAAAGAGGAGTATGAGCATGTCAAAAAAAGAATATGTGAATCCTTTAATTGAAAGATACTCTTCAAAGGAAGCATTGTACATTTTTTCTCCAGACAATAAATTTATCACTTGGCGAAAATTGTGGGTTGCTCTTGCTAAATCGGAAATGGAATTAGGTTTAAACATTACTCAGGAACAAATAGATGAACTAGAAGCTAATGTAGAAATTATCGATTATGAAATGGCTAAACAAAAAGAAAAAGAACTTCGCCACGATGTAATGGCTCATGTTCATACTTATGGAGAACAATGTCCAAAAGCTCGAGGAATCATACACCTAGGCGCTACAAGTGCCTATGTAGGGGACAATACAGATATTATCCAATATACACAAGGCCTCCAATTGGTGCGAAGAAAGCTCATTAATTGCATTCATCAATTATCAAACTTTGCCTTAAAATATAGGGATATGCCTACGTTAGGTTTTACTCATTTTCAGCCAGCTCAGTTAACTACTGTTGGAAAAAGAGCCACTCTATGGATTCAGGATTTAGCCATCGATTTAGAAGACCTAGACCATTTGCTAAGCAATGTTAAACTAAGAGGCGTAAAAGGCACTACAGGAACTCAAGCCAGCTTTATGGAACTCTTTGAAGGAGACCACGAAAAAATTAAGAACCTAGATAAAATGGTCGCACAAAAAATGGGTTTTAAAGACTCCTATAAAGTATCTGGTCAGACTTATACGCGAAAATTTGATAGTCAGGTCTGCAATGTATTAAGTGGAATTGCTCAAAGCTTATATAAATTTAGCAACGATATGCGATTACTTCAGCACTTGAAAGAAATGGAAGAACCCTTTGAAAAATCTCAAATTGGTTCTTCTGCAATGGCCTACAAGCGCAATCCAATGAGATGTGAACGAATTGGAGCCCTTGCTCGTTACGTGATTGTAAGCGCTTTAAATCCAGCGATTACGGCTTCTACACAATGGTTTGAGAGAACATTAGATGATTCTGCCAATAAGAGAATTAGCATTCCAGAGTCTTTCTTAGCAGTAGATGCCATTTTAAATATCTGTTTAAATGTGACAGAAGGTTTAGTAGTTTATGAGAAAGTCATCAACCAACACATAGAAGAGGAACTACCTTTTATGGCCACAGAAAACATCATCATGAGGGGTGTAAAAAAAGGCGGCGACAGACAAGATCTACACGAAAAAGTTCGAATTCATTCTATGGAAGCAGGTAAAATGGTAAAAGTAGAAGGCAAGAAAAATGATCTCATTGACCGAATTAAAAAAGATCCAAGCTTTGGATTAGACGAACACGATTTAGATGATGTATTAGATGCAAAAAAATATATTGGCCGAGCACCAGAACAAGTAGAAGAATTTTACGAAGAGGTTGTAAAGCTGATTTTAGACGAAAATAAGGACCTTCTCGGGGAGCATGGGGAGGTGAATGTCTAAAAAGAGCGCCTGATGGCGCTCTTTTTAGGTGGTAAGCTTCAAGGTGGTAAATAAAGTCAAACCTCGGATTATTTAAACTTCTAATATCAAGCATCCTGTTTTCAGCGGGTAGAGAACGGCATCCTCATCGTTTCACTTAATACTGAATTAACCCGTACGAGCAGACGACCCTGTTCGCCTCAATTTATAATACTTATATAACGAAAGAGCCGTACGGCTCTTTTTTCTGTTGAGTAAAAAAGTGTTGATTTTGACCATAGTTCCTGCGCGGTCATTCTGAGCAAAGCGAAGAATCTTGATATCGACTGTAGAAAAAAACTTTACAGTGCTGAATGTTGATGGCTGCTTGCTAAAAATTCGAAGGCACATCTTATTGCATAAAAAAAGAACCTATCTTAGAAATAGATTCCTACAATCAAATAATTGGCAGGGGTAGAAGGACTTGAACCCTCGGCACGTGGTTTTGGAGACCACTGCTCTACCAACTGA
>CAZVEI010000073.1:0-7593 GCA_964626295.1 uncultured Alkalibaculum sp. | reverse complement strand
TTATATCTTACTTCTTTTCGTTTCTTTTGTCAACTACTTTTTTTAATTTCTTTTTCGTCGACCTTATACCCTGTATTATACCCACATTAAAGAAAAACAAACATCTATTTAATGCTTTTTTCTCTTTAATTTAATCGCTTTATTACATAACTCTTAGCGACTTGTCCTATTATACACACAATTTTTCTTTTTTGCAAGGACTTTTTAAAAGTTTTTTTCTCGTGTAGAAATTTTGCGCTGAATCGCTTATTTGTATACGCGTTTATATTGTCATCAGCTGAAAACCAAAAGCGGAACTCACCTCGATATTAGGCAAAATAACGTATCGATTAATATATAATTAATACGGTTGAAATTCATCTACTCACCTGCAACCTGACTATAGCCGTTCCACATTCAGCTTTCCGCTGTCAGCTATACACAAAATAAGGAACTTAAAAAAACGTATAGCTACTAAACTATATCACCATGCAATAAGCTACTCTTTACTTACACACTTACACAAAAGTTAGTTCCTTATATTTATTTAGAAATTCAAATAACTTATTTTTTATTTTCTCACAGCCATCAGATAAATTAGATTCGATATTTATAACCATTACTGGATCATGTAGGGACAATCTCACCAAACACCAACCTTCTTCTTTTTCGCAGTTTACTCTCACGCCTTCATAATTAGGAGTTTCTGCTGACCAACCTTCTATAGTATTCATATATTCTCTAAAGTCTTCAAGAATTTGACTTCCACATACTTTAAAATCTACAGCGCTGATTTTACCTCTAACTTCAATTGATTCTGCTGGTTCTTCAAGGCTACCTATAAGATTTTCTATGTCTTTTTCTTCTTTTCTTAATCCTGCAAATGTGATTAAGACTTTCGTCACCAAGTATGCTCCATCATCTAAGAAGTAGTTTTCCTTTAAAGCACAGTGACCACTTGTCTCAATAGCTAAATGAGCTTCTGTACCTTCTTGATTTAATTGAACAGCTTCATTTATAACATTTTTATATCCTCTCATAAACCTGTGATGTTTTCCACCTTTTGACTCAATAAACTTCTTTAAGCCCACTGAAGTTACAGAATCCGTCACAATTGTACTGCTAGGATAATCTTTTAAGACGATTGTTGACATTAAAGCTATAAGAGCGTTTCTATTAATGGATTTTCCATTGCGATCTACTACTGCAGCTCTATCAACATCTGTATCAAAGATAATACCTAAATCCGCCTTACTATCTAAAACGCCTTTACATATAGCATCCATTGCCTCTTGATTTTCCGGGTTGGGTTGATGGTTAGGAAAATTCCCATCAGGATCTAAATACAAACTCCCTTCTGTATCTGCACCTAATGGTCCAAGCACCTTTTGCGCAAAAAATCCGCCAGCGCCATTTCCAGCATCTACAATAATCTTGCAATTTACAAATGGTTTGTCTTCACCTGTAGATTCTTTAATCTTATTTACTAGACCTTCAGCATATTTACTAATAAAATCAAAATTCTCAACACTTCCATCTTCTTCATATTGAGGGTCTTGAGTTTGAGCAATCTCTAAAATTGCCTTAATATCCTTACTATCTGCTCCACCGTCTTTTGTAAAGAACTTAAGTCCATTTCTATTAAAAGGGAGATGACTAGCTGTTACCATTATAGCTCCATCTGCATTGATTTCATCGTCTAAAGTACTCATAAACATAGCCGGAGTAGAAGCCATATTGCAATTAAATACAATTATATTTTGTCCCTTCATGCCTTTAATAGCAGCCTCTACTAAACTTTCTCCTGATATTCTGCTATCTCTCCCAATAGCTAAAGACAATTCTTTTTTGCCAGTCTTATTCTTTAACCATATTTTAAATGCATAGGTAATTTTAGAAACCGCTTCAGGCGTTAGATTAACTTCTTCACCAGGTACTCCTTCTACAGCAACACCTCTAACATCAGAACCATTTTGTAATTTTAATAGACTCACATTAACATCTCCTTATATAAAAAGTTAGGCCGCCATTTACAGCGACCCTTTGTATACTCTTACACTCTCTTTATAACTGCAACTCCTGTTTCATGTCCATTGATATTTTGTTTATCTAACTCTTCATCTGTATAAGACAAGCTAAGTCCTAAAGTCTCTTCTCTAATGACCTCTTCGTATTTTTTAATAGCTTCTATTACTTCAGCATTACCATTTACTTTAATATCAATATGATCCATAACTTCAAAACCACTTGATTTTCTCAATTGTTGAATTTTTGAAATAACTTCACGCACATATCCCTCAGCCTTAAGTTCATCATCAATATTCGTATCAAGAATGACAAAAATATTGTTTTCCATTTGAACATTAAAGCCTTCTTTAGAAGAAATGCGAATTTCAATAAAGTCTTTTGATACTTCTAGTTCCTCATTATCAATAGTTAAAACTACTTTTTCTCCGCTTTCAAGCTTTGCTACTAATTCATCTGCATTAGCTTTTGATAGAGCTTTACCTAATAGTTTAACTTTAGCTCCTAAAATAGGTCCAGCTACTTTAAAGTCTGGCTTTAAGCTAAAGTTTAAGAAGGTGCTTAAATCATCTTCAAAATCCACATCTTTAATATTGAGTTCTTCCATAATTAATGGGACTAAATAATCAATGTTCTTTTTATATTTTCCATCGACGATGATTTTATGAAGAGGTTGTCTTACTTTAATTTGGGCCTCTTCTCTTGCTGCTCTGCCTAAACTTACTAGATTCCGAACTAATTCCATCCGTTGTTCTAGTTCTGAGTTGATAATAGACTCATCACAAAGGGGATAATCTGCTAGATGAACAGACTCTTCACCAGTTAACTTTTGATATAATTCTTCAGATATATATGGGGCATATGGAGCAATTAATTTACTAATGCCTACTAGCACTTCATAAGTTGTACTGAATACAGACTTTTTATCTTCTGTTAGATCCCTAGCCCAAAATCTTCTTCGGTTTCTTCGAATATACCAATTGGATAAGTCTTCATTGATGAAATCTTGGATTTTTCGAACAGCTTTTGTCAAATCGAAAATGTCCATTTCACTTCTTACTTCTCTAATTAAGCTATTGTATTTAGATAATAACCATCTGTCAATCTCTAGTCTATCTTTAACGTCTACTGTAAAGTTCTTAGGGTTTAGATCATCTGTGTTCGCGTATAAAGTGAAGAAATTATATACATTTTTCATAGTATTAAAGAATTTGCTTTGTACTTCTTTTAATCCTTCAATGTCAAATCGAGTAGGTGTCCATGCTGGAGATACGTATAGCAAATACCATCTTAGAGCATCTGCACCATATTGATCAAAGAGTTCAAAAGGATCAACAGTATTTCCTCTAGATTTAGACATTTTTCTGCCTTCTGCATCTAGTATTAAATCATTAACTAGTACCTTTTTATATGGAGCAACTCCCATAACAAAAGTAGATATTGCTATTAAGGAATAAAACCATCCTCTAGTCTGGTCAATACCTTCATTTATGAAATCTGCTGGGAATTGAGCTTCAAACTTTTCTTTGTTTTCAAATGGATAATGGTACTGTGCAAAGGGCATAGAACCAGAGTCAAACCAACAATCGATAACATCAGGCACTCTAGTCATAGTACCCCCGCATTTAGAGCAATGGAAGTGAACATCATCTACATATGGGCGATGCAATTCAATACTTTCATTGATATCCTCTATTGCCTTCTCCACTAATTCCTTTCGAGAGCCAACGGATTCAATATGACCGCATTCACAGCTCCAAATATTTAATGGCGTACCCCAATACCTAGACCTTGAAATGGCCCAGTCATTTAAATTTTCTAACCAGTTTCCAAAGCGCTTTTCTCCAACAAAATCTGGATACCACTCTACGCTATTGTTGTTTTCAATAAGCTTGTCTTTTAGCTTTGTTATTTCAATATACCAGCTTGGCTTTGCATAATATATTAAAGGCGTTTTACACCTCCAGCAATGAGGATAATTGTGGGTTACTTTTTCCTTTTTAAATAATTTACCTTCTTCTTTTAGCCATTTAATAATATCTAGATCTGCATCTATTACAAAAATGCCTTTCCAAGGCGTATCTGTATATTTTCCTTCTTCATCAACTGGATTTAAAACAGGGAGATTGTACTTTCTGCCAATTTGATAGTCATCCTCACCAAATGCAGGTGCAATATGTACAATACCTGTTCCATCATCTGTTGTAACGTAATCTGCTAATGTAACAAAGAATGCCTTCTTATTTACTTGTAAAAATGGCATTAATTGCTCGTATTCTGCGTATTCTAGTTCAGTACCTTTAAATTCGTCAATGATTTCAAAATCATCACCAAAGATTTTAGCTGCAAGAGCTTTTGCGACAATAAATACAGTACCTTGACTTTTCACTCTTACGTAATCTGCTGTTGGTTGAACTGCTAAAGCCACATTAGAAGCTAATGTCCAAGGAGTTGTTGTCCAAACGAGAAAATATTCGTCTACATCTTTTCTTTTTATAGGGACAATAACCGTATTGCTTTTGATTTCTTGATACCCTTGAGCAACTTCATGAGAAGCTAGACCTGTACCACATCTTGGACAATACGGAAGGATCTTATGACCTTCATAAATATAGTCTTCATTGAAAAACTTATTTAAAATCCACCATACGCTTTCAATATAATCATTATCAAGGGTGATATAAGGGTTTTCTAAGTCTATAAAATAAGCCATTCGATTGCTCATATCTCGCCATAGTGCTTCATAAGTGAATACAGATTCTTTACACTTTTTGTTAAATCCAGCAATTCCATACTCTTCAATTTCTTTTTTACTGGATATGTTCAACTGTTTTTCTACTTCAATTTCTACTGGCAATCCATGAGTATCCCAACCAGCTTTTCTCTCTACTCTATAGCCTGTCATCGTCTTATATTTACATACAGAGTCTTTTAAAGTTCGAGCTAAAACATGATGGATTCCAGGTTTACCATTAGCTGTTGGTGGCCCTTCGTAAAATACGAAATTTTCTTTTCCTTCTCTATTATCGATACTCTTTTTCAAAATATTAATCTCATTCCAAAATTCTGATATCTTCTTTTCCGTATCAGCAATTGGTGAATTAGATAATTCTTTAAACACTGCCATTATTTTTTCCTCCTATAATTATACATAAGGTGATTATAAGAATTCTCTTTTTACTATAAAAAAAAGCTCTCGTTCTTAATTTTATAAGAACGAAAGCTTTTTTCGTGGTACCATCTTACTTCACATTGCGTAAATGTCTTAATTTATTAACGGCTTAACCGTGATTTTTCAATCAAAACTCAAAGGTGATCTTCATAATCGCTCCACTTATTAACCTCTCAACCTAGGATTAATTCTCTGTAAGTTTCTGCAACTACTACTGTCCTCGTCATCGTTCTTATCCGTATATAGTTGTACGGATTTATTTTACTCATAATAAATTATTGTGTCAAGGTTTTTTGTCAAGCAAGATATGTCGCGCTAATTGCAAGTTAAAATGAAACACTTTTTATCTCTGCTAAAATATGTCGATAGACTAGATCCAACTTCTCTCATTTACTATTTTTTCAATTTCTGAAGCCTTTTTCATAACTTCTTCTCTTACTTCTTCATTTCCTATTAAGCTAACTCGATCTGAATCGTTGTATTTGATGAAGTCTAATAATTTGCCGTTGATGTTTGTAAGAAAGTGTTGTGTTTCCACAGTAATTCCTTCAAATTGATTGCTATAAGACCTGGAACCGCCAACTGAAAGGATAACCACAGGTTTTTCTTCCTTAAATATTGGATCTTTTATATTATACCAAGCGTTGTACAGCACTTGGGTCCGATCGATCATGATTTTTAACCTTGTAGTAATGCTATTGAAATACAATGGCGTTGCAATGACAATCATATCGCTCTCCAGCATATCTTGAATAACTTGACCCATATCATCCTTAAATACACATTGGCCTAAGTGATCTCTACAGTACTCGCAGGCAGTACAAATATTAATGTTTAAATCTACAAGTCTTTTCTTTACAATTTCATTTTTAGAATCCAAGCCTTCTAAAAAATAATTTAAAAGGTACTCTGTATTTTTATTTTTTCTGTGGCTAGACATAATTGCAAATACTTTCATAATAATCCTCCAATGCTCATTTTCTTTTGAATTCTTTAGTTTTAGTTATCCTATAATTACAAGTAGATTTTATGTATAAAAGCTACTTGTATAACCTTATCAAAAGTACTCTTTTTGTTCATCCACTACACATTTCAAGATATGATATATGGTGTTTTTTCTTTAGTCAATAACTTTAATAAAATCCTCAGCACTATTTAAGTTTTCTTTTATATATTTATTTACTTTCTCGTCTTCCTTGCTGCTTATCAAAGTTGTTGACTAACCCCTTGACTTATACTTATCCTCATACTATTCACTTCGTTACAATGGCTTCATATTAATTATATACTATATTCTATAATATTGGTTAAAATCATCATCTTCTTATAATCTAAAAAACCTTCTTTATAAGTGAATCTAATATTCCTTCTATTTCATTCTCCTCTAAGCCACTATAAGTAAAGACTACAACTAGTTTATCCTTTTGGAACCCTTCCACTAACTCAAGATAGATACTTTGACTTTCAGCGTCTTTTAGAATTTCGTTTACCTCTTTGTCCGTTGTAATTTCAAACATCATGTGCAGACCTGAATCATGGCCTAATATATTGATTTTATCCCTTGCATTGTTTTTTATAAAATTTACAATGAGTTCGTTTTTGCGGTAGTAAATCTTTTTGATTTTTCTCAAGTGTTTATCTAAATATCCTTCCTCCATAAATCGAGCTAAAGTCAACTGCTCCATTTTTGAAGAGGATTGTGAAAACTGTCTCTTACTAGACGTATACAATTCTAAAATAGGCTGTGGTAAGATCATGTAACTGATTCGAATAGAAGGCAAAAGGATCTTAGAGAAAGAACCAAAATATATGACATGGCCTGTACTGTCTAAACCTTGAAGAGCAGGTATAGGCCTAGATTCATAACGGATGAGGCAATCATAATCATCTTCCAGAATAAGCCCCTCTCTTTCTTTTGCCCAATTTAAAACTTCTAACCGCTTATCTATTGGCATTACAGAACCCGTAGGATACTGATGAGAGGGGCTTAAAAATACCATCTTTGCATCGGATTCTTTTAACACGTCAACATCAATTCCTTCTCTAGATACACCTATGGGGATGATGTTCATACTGTAATCCTCAAAAGTACTCTTAGCGTGAGTAAAGCCAGGTGATTCCATGGCTATATTATGGTACCTCCCCTTTAAGAGAGAGCAGAGAATGCCAAGTAGAGATTGCATGCCAGCACCTACGACAATTTGACTTGCCGAACAGTGAACTCCTCTAGTCTTTTGCACAAAACGGCAGATATTCTGTCTTAAAACCAATTCTCCTTGCTCATCTCCGCTGGTATACAGCTCATCTTCTTGCTCTAACAGCACATTTCCATAGACTCTTTTCCATACCTTTACATCAAAGCTTTTTTTGTCTACTCCATTATTTATATAATCCTTATTTTCAACAACTTCATCTTG
>CAZVEI010000072.1:7422-7758 GCA_964626295.1 uncultured Alkalibaculum sp. | reverse complement strand
AGAGCAAGGTGATTTGATTTTAATCGTAGGAGATAAACCTACTATTGTATTTGATGCATTAGGACATTTGCGATTAGAATTAGCTAGAAAATTAGAAATACAATATGATAGAGAATACGATTTCCTTTGGGTTACAGATTTCCCATTATTTGAGTATTCAGAAGAAGAAAATAGATATATGGCAAAACATCATCCATTTACTTGCCCTAGAGAAGAAGATATTCCATTAATGGAATCTAATCCAGGTGCAGTTCGTGCAAAGGCGTATGACATGGTCGTCAACGGCGTTGAAATGGGTGGAGGAAGCATTCGAATTCACAATAAAGAACTTCAAGA
>CAZVEI010000072.1:455-7412 GCA_964626295.1 uncultured Alkalibaculum sp. | reverse complement strand
TGCATTAGGTTTTACAAAAGAAAATGCAGAAGAACAATTTGGATTCTTACTAGAAGCTTTTAAATACGGTACACCTCCTCATGGAGGATTGGCATTTGGTTTAGACAGAATGATGATGTTGCTTCTTGACATTGACAATATTAGAGAAGTAATCGCATTCCCAAAAACTCAAAACCACGGCTGCATGATGACCAGCGCACCAGGCCCAGCAAAAGAAGAAAGCTTAATAGAATTGGGAATAGAGTTGGATTTAGAAGACTGATTTTTTAAGCAGCCAGCGTTCAGTTACCAGTACTTTAGTCACCTTCGGTGACGTGTTCTTTGTATGGTGCAGTAAAAAATATTGAATCATTTGGGAACCACTCTGTTATAATAAAACTATGTATTACAGCTAGCGAAGGTAGCTGTAATACTGAATGCTGATAGTTTTGTATCTAACAATGTGGTAGAATATAGTTAGTATAGCAAACTAATATACAAAATAAAAAGACTGGTGATCGTATGAGAGAGATAGGAACAGTGGCCTCAATAGAAGGAAAAAAAGCTAAGGTAATTATCGAGCGTAGCGCTATGTGCGGCGATTGTGGAGCTTGTCAGGTGGGAAAAGATAAGCTTACTATGGAAACTACCGTTCTAAATACAGCAAAGGCTAATGAAGGGGACCGAGTAGAGGTGGAGATGACTTTTAAAAACGTCATGAAAGCGTCTATGATTGCCTATGGAATCCCTCTAGCTTGTTTTATAATTGGAGCGGTACTTGCGTCCCTATTGACTGGAGAAGTAGAAAATCCAATCCCAAGCTTTATCTCAGGTCTTGCCCTTATGGTTATATCTTTTATTGTAATTAAAGTGCTAGATAAAAAGGGCGCATTTAATAAAACCTACCAACCACAAATTACCAATATCATAACAAAAACAAACCCATGAATCCATCGATTCATGGGTTTGTTTTTTAGCTATCAGCGCCCAGGGTTCAGCCATCAGCACTCGCGTCTCCTACGGTGGCTTAATAAATAAAATTTAGGTAATATATAATAAGAACCAATTGATCTTAATTTGATATTATCTCTAGAGTCCTTAGAAGCTACTGAAGGTGGCTATTAAGACTGGTCGCTGATCGCTGGTTGCTGCTTTTAATTTATTTAACATAAACATAACATAACAAATGGTATAATGTTATCAAATGTCTGCTTGCAGACATTTGGCGGCTATCGCGTAACCACCAGAAACTCGTAGAGCGTGTTTCTAGCGATTTAATAAAAAGCACACTAATAGGAGGGAAAATGGATAAAATACTAGTTGTAGAAGATGAAAGCAATATTTTTGAACTAATCAAATTTAATCTTGAAAACAACGGTTATGAAGTAATTGGTGTAGATGATGGTGCATTGGCAATAGAGACAATTCTTGCACAGAGACCTAAGCTAGTGATTTTAGATTTAATGCTACCCAACAAAGATGGCATATCTATTTGCAGGGAGGTAAGAGAGACTGCTGAAATTAAAAGGACGCCAATTATTATATTGACTGCTAAAGAGACAGAGTTTGATAAAGTCTTAGGCTTAGAATTAGGTGCAGATGATTATATGACGAAACCTTTTAGCGTAAAGGAGTTAATAGCTAGAGTAAAGGCGCTATTAAGAAGGGCTATAAATAGTGAAGGCGAAGTGTCTAATATTATTAAATTTGATGATATTGAGCTTCATCAAGACGCCTTTCGCGTATATAAAAATGGCGAGCAAATAGGGCTTACTTTAAAGGAGTACGAGCTCTTATTATTACTAGCAAAGAATAGGGGTAAAGTACTCAATCGAAATTTCTTATTAGATACTATATGGGGTTATGATTATATTGGAGAAACTCGAACAGTAGACGTGCATATCCGCCATATTCGTCAAAAAATTGAAGAGGACCCTTCAAATCCAAAATACATTGAAACAGTAAGAGGTGTAGGCTACCGATTTAAAGTGTAAGGTGAGAAATGTATAAGAGAATTTTAATCAATTTTACCGTAATATTATTTATATGTATAAGTGCAATTTCATTTCGAATTTATAATACCACAGAAGAAGAATACTATAATGTAATGGAAATTCGTCTAATGGAAACAGCCCTGCTGATTCGCTCTGATATTCAAACTACAGAAGACTTTCAAACCATAAGAAATCAAAGAAGATTCAATAATTTTTCAGATATAACAAAATCTAGGCTAACTATCGTAAGTAAAGATGGAGAAGTGTATTATGATTCTGAAGCAAGTAGCTCTACAATGGGAAATCACCGTAACCGTCCTGAAATTCAAGGGGCACTAAATGGTATTGCCACTACGTGTACAAGATTTAGCAATTCATTAGACGTAAATATGATGTATGTAGCTATACCTATTGAAATTGATGGTGAGATAATTGGCGCTATTCGAAACTCTATACCTCTCCATGCCTTGAAGAGCATGACCCATACCCTCATTAAGGATATGGGCATTTCCATTCTCATCACTCTCTTAACAGGTAGCTTGATTTTTTATATATTAATAAAAAACATCGTCAAACCATTAAAAGCAACTACTATTTTTGCAAGAGAGATATCAGAAGGAAATTATAAAAAGCGCCTTAGTATGATTCGAGATGACGAAATTGGAAGTTTGACGGAGTCTCTTAACAACATGGCGGAAAGACTAGAGTATTCCTTCACTAAATTATCAGAAAGAAATTTTCAGCTAGAATCTGTTTTATCTAATGTAAAAAGTGGAATTGTGGCTACAGATGATAAAGAGCAAATTATACTCATCAATGATGTTGCCATTAATATGTTAGACCTTTCTAATAAAGAAGGCGTCAAAGGGAAGGATATTTTATCTGTTTTCAGAACATACGATTTGTACGAAAAAATCACTAATTTTGATTACGATGAGCAGAGTTTAAATGTCTTTGAATATCGATTTAAGAACAAGATTTTTAGCATATACGTAAAACAAATCTATTATTCTGATAGTATACAAAAGGGATTATTAATAGTAGTCGGTGACATTACCCAAATTCGAAAGTATGAAAATCTTCGAAAAAATTTTGTGGCAAATGTTACCCATGAACTTAAGACCCCTATTACTTCTATAAAGGGTTTTATTGAAACCCTGACTTCAGGTGAAGTAGAAGATGAAAATATAAAGATAAAGTTTTACAGTATCATTGACTCAGAAACCAATCGATTAATTCATCTAGTAGAGGATATTTTGGCACTATCAAGTTTAGATAGTCAAGCAGCTATATCTCAGTCTGAGCAAGAGTTAGTAAATGTGATCGTATATATGGACAGTATATACTCTCTAATGGAAAGGCTTGCAGAAGATAAAGATATAAAATGGTCTATTCAAATAGATAAAGACCTCAAGGAAGTTCCCTTTAATAGTAATCACTTTAAACAGCTTATGATTAACCTTATTGACAATGCCATTAAGTACAATAAAAAAGGTGGATATGTCAATGTAAAAATGTATACGAAGGATAGCCATGCTATTATTGAAGTTCAAGATAATGGTATTGGGATTCCAAAGAGCAATTTGCCAAGAGTTTTTGAACGTTTTTACAGAGTAGATAAGGGTAGATCGAGACAAGCAGGGGGAACGGGTTTAGGATTAGCTATTGTAAAACATATTGTCCAAGTAAATAATAGTAAGATTAGAGTAGAGAGTACAGTAGAAGAAGGGACTACATTTATTGTTGAAATTCCCTTACAGGCTGAAGATCTTTGAGGAAAGAAATATAATCTTAATGAAGTAATTATCTACTTACTGAAAATAGAGATTAGCTGTCTAATCGAGTTAACAATGGGTACAATAAACTTAACATATTCTTAACATTGTATTAACGAAGAATAAACCAAGCAGCATAATCACTATGGTAAGATTGATTTTGTAATAAATTAATCTTACATACTTGAAAGGGGATAATTTCTTTGAAAAAATTATCAATCGCAATGCTAATTATGCTATTAAGTTTTTCGTTCTTTACAGGATGTTCAAACAAGGGAGGAACTGCAACTGACGAAAACGGAACAGGGGCTCAAAGTGGACAAGCTACAACAGTATCTGGAGAAATTGTTGCAGGTGGATCTACTTCAACAAAAAACATTATGGAAGCTACTCTAGAAGAGTTTAAAGCTTTAAATCCAGAAGTAACTGCTGAATACAATGCAACTGGTTCTTCTGATGGTGTAACAAATGCAGATTCTGGTGTATACCAAATCGGAACAGCTTCTAGAAACATTAAAGAAGGAGAAAAAGCTTTAGGCTTAACTGAAGAAATCTTTGCTTATGATGGAATTGCAGCAATCGTACATCCAACAAACGAAGTAAAAGATATTACAGTTGAACAATTAGCTCAAATCTACAAAGGCGAAATCACTAACTGGAAAGACTTAGATGGAAAAGACGCTCAAATCGTAGTTGTTAGTAGAGAAGACGGTTCAGGTACAAGAGGTGCTTTTGAAGAAATCGTAGGATTTGAAGAAGAACTTACTGCTAATGCAACAATCGCTGAAGGAAATGGTAACGTACAATCAACCGTAGCTGGAAATGAAAATGCTATTGGTTATGTATCTTTTACTTATATTAATGACTCAATCAAAGCTTTAACTGTTAAAGGTGTAGAAGCTACTACTGATAATGTATTAAACGAGACTTACAAAGTTTCAAGGCCGTTCGTTATGATTTACCATGATGAAAACTTAGATGATGCAGCTAAAGCATATATCGAGTTTTTGATGAGTGAAGAAGGACAGGCAATTGTTGAAGAAGAAGGCGGCATCCCTGTAAAATAAGGGTAACTACCAATTAAATAAAATAGAAAATAAGGCTCTATACAAGAGCCTATTTTACATGATAGCATACTTTATTGAGCCTAAATATTCAGTAAAATCAAAACCTCTTACTGAAAAAATTCGAACAATTAATGGGGGACAGATTAGTGGATTTAGTAAAAGATAACAAAACGGATAAAACCCGTAAAGAAAATTTTTTCAAATATGTTTTTATGTTTTGTGCTTTTATAGCAGTAATTAGTGTATTTGCGATTACCTTTTTTGTTTTTTATAGAGGGTTAAAGCCATTTGTGCCAGGATCGAATGGTTATTCTTTAGTTGATTTTTTGACAGGGCTAGAATGGAGACCAGGTCAAAATAAATTTGGTATTTTATATATGATAATAGGGTCTATATTTGCTACTACTGGTGCTATTGTTATAGGTGTACCAGTAGGTTTGTTAACTGCAGTTTTCATTGCAGAAGTTGCGCCTAAAAAACTAGCAGATATTATTCGACCAGCTGTTGAACTCTTAGCAGGCATACCATCTGTATTATACGGTGTATTTGGTTTAGGTGTTGTTGTAAATATATTAAAAGACTATTCTCCATATGCCCAAGGACAATCTCTCTTAGCCAGTATTTTAGTATTAGCTATTATGATTTTACCGACTGTTGTTTCTATGTCTGAAACGGCTATTCGCGCAGTGCCATCTTCATATAGAGAAGGATCATTAGCTTTAGGAGCCTCTAAAATACAAACGATTTTTAAAGTTATTTTACCTGCTGCTAAATCGGGTATCTTAGCAGGTGTTGTACTAGGTATAGGTCGTGCAATTGGTGAGACAATGGCAGTTATGTTGGTTTGTGGTAATCCAATCGCTGGAATTCCTACATCTCTTTGGGATAAAATCAGGCCTCTTACAACAAATATCGCCCTGGAAATGGGGTATGCATCAGGTATGCATCAAGATCTTCTCTTTTCAACAGGTGTAGTCTTATTCGTGTTTATTATGATTATCAATTTTACCTTAAATAAGATAATCCAAAAGAAAGTAAGTTAAGGAGAGCGAATATGAGAAAAGTTAAAGATAATATAGCAAGGTTCCTCATCATATTGTCCTCCGTAATTAGCGTAGGGATATTAGTTGCCATTTTAGGATTTATTTTTATAAATGGCATAGGTCAAATCAGCAAACAATTTTTTATCAATAATTATAACTCATCTTCTTATTATTTGAGCTTTAATGCAGAAAACACAGAGTCAAATATAACGGAAGTCGAGCTTTTAGACTCAAAGTATAATAAGGAAATATATGATATGAAAGAAACACCAGTATATATTGAAAATATTGGTGGAGCAGTAAGTATTGTGGAAAATATAAAAACAAAGAATAGAGATTTTATAATCACCTATGTTGAAAATAGCTCACCTATGGCGGGTGCAGTAGACCGTACAGGCAAAGCTATAGGTATAATAGAAGGATATAAAATTGATCGAATTAATGGTGAAAAAGTTAAGGATAAATCATTAGAAGAAGTTACAAGTTTATTAGAAGAAGCAAGTGGAAAAGTTGAATTAAAAGTAGTTTCAGCTGGAGGTGGCGTATTTTCTAATATTGTTACTACCATATATGTGATAGTATTATCTTTAGGAATCGCAGCGCCAATAGGAATTTTAGCAGCTATTTTCCTAGTTGAGTACGCAAAACCAGGCAAGATAGTCAATCTTATTCGCTTTGCTACCGAAAGCTTATCGGGAATTCCTTCTATCATCTTTGGTTTATTCGGAATGGCGTTTTTCGTAGTGTTTTTGAAATTTAACTTATCAATTATTTCTGGTGCCTTAACCATTAGTATTATCTTGCTTCCAACAATTATACGAAGCACAGAAGAAGCTCTCAAAGCTGTTCCAGATGCCTATAGAGAAGCATCCTATGGAGTAGGTGCGTCAAAATTACAGACGATTACTAAAATTATCATTCCTAGCGCTATGCCTGGAATACTAGTAGCAGTAATACTGAGTATAGGGAGAATTATAGGGGAATCAGCTGCTCTATTATTAACTGCAGGAACCGTTGCAAAGATTCCAGATAGCTTATTCTCTTCAGGAAGTACCCTTACTGTACAAGCTTATTATCTAGCAAAAGAAGAAGGAAATAT
>CAZVEI010000072.1:0-445 GCA_964626295.1 uncultured Alkalibaculum sp. | reverse complement strand
TGAGATGGCGTGTGCCATAGGGATTGTGGTAATATTATTAGTAGTCGTATTAAATATTATTGCAAAACTTATTACCCGCTTATTCAATAGAGCAAATTATTAATTGGAGGAATAAAACTTGGGAGAACAAAATAAGTTTGAAATAAAGGATTTAAATTTATACTATGGCACATTCCAGGCCCTTATCGATGTAAATTTAAATATTCTAGAAAAAAAAGTAACAGCATTTATTGGACCTTCAGGTTGTGGAAAGTCCACATTAATTCGATGCTTAAATAGAATGAACGACCTTATTGAAGGTGTAAAAATTGATGGATTAGTAGCTCTAGATGGTACGAACATTTACGGTGATATAGACGTTATTAAACTTCGAACAAAAGTTGGTATGGTTTTTCAAAGACCGAATCCTTTCCCGATGAGTTGTTATGACAATATTGCCTATGGT
>CAZVEI010000071.1:6444-7782 GCA_964626295.1 uncultured Alkalibaculum sp. | reverse complement strand
TAGAGAAACCAATAGAGAAACCAATAGAGAAACCAATAGAGAAACCAATAGAGAAGCCAATAGAGAAGCCAATACAGAAACCAATACAGAAACCAATACAGAAACCAATACAAAAACCAATACAAAAACCAATACAAAAACCAATACAAAAACCAATACAAAAACCTATAGAGAATCCTATATTAAAGCCGATAGAGAATCCTATGTTAAAACCAATCGAGAGCCCAGCAACTTGCCCACCTTACACTATGCCGAACAGAAATAAACCTCAAGCAGACCCTGCATTAGTAAGAATTATGCAATATCAGTTCGCCATTTACGATATTTCTTTGTATCTAGATACACACCCAAATGATACTAGGGCCCTTGCTACTAGGCAAAAACTTGCACAGGAATTACATGAAATGACTATGGCTTACGAAGAAAAACATGGGCCTATGAATTTGTTCTCACAGCATGGAGATTATGGGAAATACGTGAACGAACCATGGCCATGGGATATTCGGTTCTCTAAGGAGGGTAAAATAAATGTGGATATATGAAAAGAAAACTCAAATTCCAGTCAAGGTAAGTTGTAAAGATGTAAGAATGGCAAAAAATGTACTAGAACAATACGGTGGTGCTGATGGCGAATTAAGTGCATCTTTGAGATACTTGACTCAAAGATATGCAATGCCAATAAATTTAGGTAAGGCAGTATTAACGGATATAGGCACAGAGGAACTAGCTCATCTTGAAATTGTGGCAACACTATATAGTAAATTAATAGAAGGGGCAACAAAGCAAGAATTAATAGATGCAGGTTTCGACGCATATTATATAGATCATGGGTTCAATCCATTTTATGTAAATGCCGCTGGGAATCCTCATACTGTAACCTACATTCAGACAAAAGGCGATCCAGTAGTAGATATGTATGAAGATATGGCAGCAGAACAAAAGGCTAGGATCACATACGAACATCTTTTAAAGATGACAGATGATCCTAATGTCAAAAATGTACTCAAATATTTAAGAGAAAGAGAAATTGTTCATTTCCAAAGATTTGGTGAAACATTGAGAATTATTAACGAATGTATGGGAAAAAGCGCGAAATAGATTTTTATAGCTGAAAGCTGAATGCGGAAAGCGGAACTTGGGCTCCATTGGAGCCCATTTTTTATGGCTGAAGGCTGAATGTTGAAAAGTTGGAAATTTAACTTGTCTACAGACTAGTTGAGACTTGGTTGGACGGTTGGCCGAGAAAAACTTTCTCGCCTTTGGGCGAGGTAATGACCCTAGCTACTGCTCCGTCATCCTTGAGCGAAGCGAAGGATCTAAGACCCAAAAAACATCCCT
>CAZVEI010000071.1:0-6434 GCA_964626295.1 uncultured Alkalibaculum sp. | reverse complement strand
CACCTAACCACCTAAAAGCGACGAAGTCGCTTCACAAATGTTTACAATTTAGTCAAGATTTAAAGAGAAGTATATGCTAAAATGTATCTATTAAATATGGGGGATAATCTGATGAAAAAAATACTAATCGTTGCCGTCTTATTCTTACTATTATTAACCGGATGTACAGATAAAGGTACTGTAACTAGTGGTGAAACAGCAACTACATCTAAATGGGAAGTACATAGCAATGTAGAAGGTATATTTGTAGAGCCTGGTTACAAGATTCAGTTGTCAATAAGTGAAAAAGGAAAGGATGCTGTAACTCAAGTAGACAAGGCGATACTAGAAGTAAATAATAAAGACATTGCTGTAATGAACGAAGATGGTTCTATAACCGTTAATAATGATGCACTTAGCGGTATGGAATTAGAGATAAAAGTAAAATCTAAAGATCTTAATACAAATCTAGAGTACACTGTACTTAAATCTTTAGAGGCAACTGTTGACGAAAACAATACAATCCTCAACGAGTCCGATTATGATGTAGTAGTCAATAAAAAGAGGTTCTTGTCTTCTGATTACGTACCAGAAGATCTTGTAAAGGTAAATGTGCCTACTCAATTAGAGAATCCTGAAGTAAATCAAATGAGAAAAATCCCGGCAGACAGTTTATACCAATTGTTTGAGGGGGCAAAAAAAGAAGGATTTACCCTCGTAGCTCGATCAGGGTACCGCTCTTATAACACTCAGGATATATTGTATAGAAGTGTTGTCACATCAAAAGGACAAACTTATGCCGACCAATATAGCGCCAAACCAGGAACAAGTGAGCATCAGACAGGATTAGCTATGGATATTACCTGCGAAGGGGTAAACTTTCAACTTTCTGAAGATTTTGACGAATTACCTGAAGGCATATGGGTAAAAGAAAATGCTCATAAATACGGTTTTATCATTAGATACCCAAAAGACAAAGAGGAAATCGTAGGCTACGCATACGAACCATGGCATATTCGATATATGGGAGTGGACTTAGCTACTAAGATCTATGAAAGCGGTTTGACTATGGAAGAATACTTCAGTCAGGTGGTCAGGTAGTAAGCAAAACCACAGCTCGCCTGTAGGCGACAATGAGTAAGGGCGGACAAATTTGTTGCGCCCTCATCTTAGATACTAAAAAAGTTCTGGTTTTTGACCCTAACTCCTCCTTATATCATTCTGAGCGCTAGGGTCGGATCTTTGTTCATAATATACACGAGAATAAATATTAACATAGTTGAGCTATAAATCAAACGATACAAGAGTTTTATACAATTCTTTCTTGAAGAAATAAACTATTTATGTTAAGATACTATATGTTATAAAATACGCGCCCGTAGCTCAGTAGGATAGAGCAACAGTTTCCTAAACTGTGTGCCGGTGGTTCGAATCCACTCGGGTGCGCCAAGTATGCGACTGACGTCGCAATGAAAAGTGAACAGTGAACAATGAATAATGAGCAATATACGACAATAATAGCTAAATGTCGCATACTTGTACTGTTCAATGTTCAGTGTTCATTTTTTATTTTTCACTGAAAAGATTTACCTTACCTTTTTCGTTTTGTAGTAAGCTCTTCTTTTAAATTTATCCTAACGTTTAAATATAATTCTGTTTATCTACATAAAAGCCGAAAGAAAAAACTCGCCTGTGGGCGAGCAAAGACAATCGTTCAACTATCGTTGAGTACTACATACTAAAAGAACAAACGGTAAATACTAGCTGTAAAAAAACACACTCCAAATGCAATCACCGTAGGTATAACAAAAGCTAATACTGTCCATTTTAGGTTGCCAGTTTCTTTCTTTATGGTCCATAATGTACTAGTACAGGGCCAGTGGAGTAAGCTAAAGAGCATGGTGTTTAGGGCAGTCAATAAGGTCCAGTTATTTGCAAGGAATATATCTCTTAAAGATGATAAACTCTCATAATCCATTAGCGATCCAGCATTCATATAGGCCATAAGTATAATAGGCAAGACAATTTCATTTGCAGGCATGCCTAAGATAAAGGCTAAAAGTATGACACCGTCCAATCCAATGAGCTGTCCAAGAGGATCTAAATATCCTGAAATAATTTGCAGGAGAGGTACATTTCCAATGTTTATATTAGCTAAAATCCAGATAAGCGCTCCTGTAGGTATGGCTACTAATACAGCTCGCCTTAAGACAAAAACCGTTCTGTCAATTAGGGAAGAATACAGTACCCGTCTAATTTTAGGTATTCGGTAAGGTGGTAGTTCTAAAGTAAAAGTAGAAGGTACTCCCTTTAATAAGGTCTTTGACAAACCATAAGATACTAAAAGAGTTATTATGATCCCTAATAATATTATAGTTGTAAGGGACAAAGTAGTAATTAGGCTACTTACAATGCCCTCTCCTGAAGAAGCCGTAAAAAACATAGCAGAAATAGCAATAAGAGTAGGAAATCGTCCATTGCATGGCACAAAGTTATTCGTAACAATGGCGATGATTCTCTCTCTTGGAGATTCAATAATTCGGCAACCGATCACCCCAGCAGCATTACAACCAAATCCCATACACATTGTCAAGCATTGTTTCCCGTGGGCGCAAGCTTTTTTAAATAGGTGATCCATATTAAAAGCTACTCGAGGCAAGAAACCTAAATCCTCTAATATTGTAAACAATGGAAAGAAGATGGCCATTGGTGGAAGCATAACAGAAATTACCCAAGCAGTTGTCTTATAAATCCCACCGACAAGTAATTCAATTACCCAGGGCGCAACATTTATGGAGACCAAAAAATCACTTATATGATTTTGAAAACCAAGCAGTAATTTGGATAATGCTTGAGAAGGATAATTTGCACCTACAATGGTAATCCAGAATACGAGTCCCAAACAGAGAATCATTATGGGGATTCCATATCTTTTAGAAGTAATAATATTGTCTATTCTCATGTCTCTTTTATGAATATTTTTAGAACTCTTTACGTATTTTTTTACAAGAGACTCAATATATTGAAAATTAGAGTTATTAATGACCTCTCTTGTAGTGGCTTTATCTATATGAATGAATTTCCAAATTTCCTCGATTTCTTGGTAAGATTCTTGCGAAATGTAATCTTTAAGAGACTCAATAAAAGGTAATTCGCTATCTAATATCCTCAAAGAAATCCATCTTTTATTTAGAGGCAAATCCCCTAATTGATCTTCGATTTGTGCAACTTTTTCTTCAATCTCATCTGTGTATGACAGGCTCTTTTTAGAACTTTGAGAGAGAGCAGTAACTAAGTAGGAAATTTCCTCTTGTAATTGATCTAAACCTACGCCTTCTCTTGCAGATGTTAGTACGATGGGGATAGAAAGTTCTTCTTTTAGTCCTTCTACATCAATGTGAATTCCTTTCTTTTTTGCTTCATCCATTAAATTAATACATAGTACAACATTGTCGCTTAGCTCCATTACTTGTAATAAGAGATTTAAATTCCGTTCAAGACAGGTTGCGTCGGCGACTACAATTACTGCATCTGGATTGCCAAAACAAACATAATCCCTAGCAACCCTCTCTTCTTCAGATGAAGCAAACAGAGAATAGGTTCCAGGTAAATCCACTAAAACATAATCTTGATTCTTATACTTAAAATTGCCCCTAGCATTGACAACGGTTTTACCTGGCCAATTGCCAGTATGTTGATGTAAACCTGTTAAAGCATTAAACACGGTACTTTTTCCCGTATTTGGATTACCAGCTAGAGCGATGATGTATTCTCCGCCCTTTCTTTGAATATCAAACAAATCTACAAAGGCTTCTGTCTTTGAAGATTGGTAGGTTAAACCCAATTAAAACACGTCCTTTCGTTGTAAAACAGGTGCTCAGGTGGTCAGCATTAAGGTGGTCAGCAAAACCTAAACTCGCCTCTAGGCGAGATAATGACCTGATCTCAATCAGGAATCATCCAGAGCGTAGCAAAGGATCCCTACAAATTACTACGCGCAACTTAGAATTGAAGACGCTTAAACTGAGTGCGCAAATCTGAAAGGAAAACGAACTCGCCCATAGGCGAGAAAAGAGGTTTTCCTTACCACCTTACCACCTTGCCACCTTAACTCACTAATATCAAATCCGACTCTTCTTTCCTAAGAGCGATCATGGTGCCTCGAATATTATATACAGTAAGATTATTCTCTGGACCTTTTCTTACGACTTCAATTGATGCACCTTGTGTGAAACCTAAGGCCATCATTCTTTCTTTTATTAGACCACTTGATAATAAACAAGAAATTTTCCCCTTAGTGCCGACATGTAATGTATTTAAACTAATCATGATAACCACCTTTTTTGAAATTTAGCCTAAGCTAATTTATTCTTAATATTTTATGATAGAGGACGTTTTTATGTTACAAAGAGATGGAAAAAAAGCAGAAAGCTGAATGCGGAACTTTTCTCGGAAATTTGGAGAAGATAAGTGTTTTTGTTGCTTAACGCTTGTTCAAGTATCGTTCGGCAAATTTAACAAGCTCAAGAGTTCTGGCATATACTTATACTAAAAGGCTAATAGAAAGGTTGAGAAAATGGATCATAACGAGTATTATACTTTTAATAATTATATGAATGAAAAGGAAATGAGCGCTACGGAAGAAGATTATATTGAGATGATTTACAGGTTGTGTGAGAAAAATAGCGGTCATACTCGAGTAAATGACATTGCTCAGCTATTACACGTAAAGCCTCCCTCTGTGACAAAAATGATAAAAAAATTAAAGGAGTTAACTATTGTCGATTACAAACCATACGGGTGTATACAGTTGACAAAAAAAGGGATTGAAACTGGAAGAGTTTTAGTATACAGGCATAATGTTATAAAAAGGTTTTTAACATTATTAGCGGTAAAAGGGGATATTCATGAAGAGACGGAGAAGATGGAACACACCATTAACAAAGATACCTTAAAAGGTATTGAAAGGCTAGTCGACTTCTTTGAACACAATCCAGAAAGGTTAAATGAGTTCCTTACTTATACGGGTAAAAGCCCAAAAAATCAAAATATAAATAGTAAAGAAAAGGAGATGTAGTAAAACTTAGAACTAAAATTCTCCGTTTTCTGCCTAAAGGGTTTTCAGTATGTTATAATGTCGGAAAAGGAGGAAAAAAATGTTACTAGTTACTTCAAATATTTTAGCTTTTGTTTTAATAATCAATTTTATTCTAACATTTACAATTATTTTCCTCGAGCGGAAAGACCCTCAAAGCACCTATGCATGGTTGTTGCTAATATGGATTATACCGGCTATTGGCTTTATCTTTTATTTGCTTTTCTCTCAAAATATTGCCAGAAGAAAGATGTTTCGATTACAAAACCAGGAATTGGAGACCACAAAAAAACTGTTAGATCATCAAAAAATGCATATGAAGAGAGAAGAAGTGCCATTATGCAATTATAAAGATGAAATGTATAAGGATATGGTCTACTATCATCAAAATGTCAGCGATGCTATATACACTAGCAATAATGAAATTCAAATTTTTACAGATGGCAAAGAAAAATTTAAAGATCTATTTGAAAAAATCCTTCAAGCAAAAAATCATATACACGTGGAATATTACATTATAAAAAATGACGATTTAGGCGTTTCCTTAATGGAGCTCCTTATAAAGAAGGCTCAAGAAGGAGTGGAAGTTCGCCTACTCTTTGACGATATGGGTGGCAGGTATGTCCAAAAAACTTATATAACCCGGTTAATTAAAGCAGGAGGTAAAGTGGGGAAGTTTTTTCCTTCTAAAATACCTTTATTCAATTTAAAAGTAAATTACAGAAATCATAGAAAACTTGTTATTATCGATGGAGCTATTGGTTATTTAGGGGGATTTAATGTAGGGAATGAATACCTAGGTCTAAAGAAATCAATGGGTTACTGGAGAGATACTCACATACGGTTTAAAGGAGGCGCTATTTACGATTTACAGCTTCGATTTATTCTAGATTGGCGTTTTGCCACTAAGGAGGATATTCAGTTAACGGGCAAGTATTTGACAGATGAAGTCTCTAGTGGAAACGTAGCTATGCAGATCGTATCTTCTGGACCAGATGAAATTGAGGACCAAGTAAAAGAAGGATATTTAAAAATAATCAATGCTGCAAGAAATTATCTTTATATTCAGTCGCCCTATTTTGTTCCAGATCAAAGTATGCTAGAAGCCCTAAAGTTAGCTGTGCGCTCAGGGGTAGACGTGAGAATTATGATTCCAAATAAACCGGACCATCTATTCGTATACTGGGCTACTACATCCTATGCAGGAGAGCTCCTTAGAGAAGGTGCTAAGATATATATATACGAAAATGGCTTTCTTCACGCAAAGACCATTGTAGCCGATGATATGGTATGCTCTGTAGGCACCTGTAATTTTGATATTAGAAGCTTTAAGCTTAATTTTGAGGTGAACGCTTTTATC
>CAZVEI010000070.1:0-7844 GCA_964626295.1 uncultured Alkalibaculum sp. | reverse complement strand
CCCCTGTTCTGAACTAAATTTTATTGAATATATCTTATATAAATAAGCGGATGGGATGGGTCAATATGTATGGATTAAAGGAGATATCTAAAGTTTATCATACCTCAAAAACAATATATTTTGATAACGATTCAAGATTTGTCATTATGAGTGATGTTCATAGGGGAGATGGTAGTTGGGCTGATGATTTTCATAGAAATCAACATTTATTTTTTTTCGCCTTACTTCACTATTATGAACATAAATTTACATACATTGAAAACGGCGATGGAGATGAGTTATGGAAATTTAGAAACTTAAAGGATATTATACAAATTCATAGTGACGTATTCTGGTTAATGTCTAAATACTATAAAGACGGAAGATTGCACTTTATATATGGTAATCATGATATGGTAAAAAACAAAAAAGATTATGTCGCTAATAATATGTACTATTATTTTAAAGAAAGGGATAAGAAAATCATCGAACTCTTCAAAGATATAGAATTGTACGAAGGACTTATTTTAAAGCATCGTATTAAAAACTATGAAATTTTCTTAACTCATGGTCATCAAGTAGATATTATGAGCAGCGCTCTATGGAAATTATCTCGTTTTTTAGTGCGTTATTTATGGAGACCTATTGACAATTTAGGTTTTAACGATCCTACAAGTACAGCAAAAAACTACACTAAAAAAGAAAGTGTTGAGCGTTCTTTGACTAAATGGGTAGAAAAAAATAAATGTATGCTCATAACAGGGCATACGCACAGGCCAATGCTGCCTGAAATCAGTAATCTCCCATACATAAACGTTGGAAGTTGCGTTCACCCCAGATGCATAACGGCCATTGAAATTGCAAATGGTGAAATCATGCTAGTAAAATGGTCTGTAAAATCAAGGCTTGATGGCACCTTGTACATAGAAAGAGAACTACTATCTGGGCCAAACAAGATAGAGGAGTATTACTTGCAATCTGGGAGTGTAATCTAATTTCATACATATATACCCTAAATGAATCATACAAAGGATCTACTTTTTAGCTAGTAGATCCTTCGTATTTTGAAGGCATTTTATTTTAAATATTAGATTACCTCGATTAATACATCCATAACTCCTACACAGACCATACCTTCTGATCCCGCTACTTCACCAGTCGTGTCTACATGTTCAATGGCAAAACTCTTTTTATTTTTCATAATATCTCTCGCTTTAGTCATAGCGCTGCTTCACTACAACCTCCACCGATACTCCCTATGGTTCTTCCATCATAATATGCAATCATTTTTGCTCCTGCTTTCCTAGGAACGGAACCCTTAGATGACAAAATGATGATCAATGCTTTGGGAATTAAAGAATCTTCCGATATTTTTTGTATTACTTCACGATCAAATTCTGGCATCTGAACTCTCTTTCCATTTTGATCTCTCGTCACTTTGTTTTTATACTGGGGTTACTCTATGCTCAAAAAAATAACTTTACAGAAACCACAGCCGTCATTCCTATAATTAAATATCGAAATACTTTATCATCTAGTTTTTTAACTATATATGCACCTATCACTCCGCCTATAACAATAGCAGGTATGAGCACTACTGTGAGAAACATGATCTGTAGATCTATATTCTTCCAGATAAATATTTGTAAAGGCAATTTGGTCACATTTACGATAAAAAAGAACCAAGCGGTGATTCCTAGGTAGTTATTTTTATCTACACTTTTTGCCAATAAATATACGCTGAAAATTGGCCCAGCAGCATTTCCTATCATGGATGTGAATCCAGCCAAAATACCTGTAAAAGCATGGAACCACATGCCTTTAGGTACTTTTACTTCATCTTCCTTTATTTCAAAATAGATGAGTATAATTAGACAAAGCAAAACGGATATAGCGATAAGGGCTTTAAATTGAACGTCATCTATGTAACTTCCTACCGTTAGCCCTAAAATTAATCCTGCTCCAGTCCAAGGTAGTAATTTCAATATATCTTCTTTTTCTGCATGTCTCCTATAATAAACCAATGCCAAAATATCACCCACTATGAGCATAGGCAAAATGATTCCTGTAGACGCTTTACCACCAAAAATCGCAGCCAGTACTGGGATAACCATTGTCAGTAATCCAGTTAATCCTGTTTTAGAAATCCCTACTAAAAGTGCTACAACAATAACCAATATCCACTGCGTGAATTCTAAATCTGGAAGGTTAAAAATATCCATTGTTGTTCCCCCTTTTTCGTTTAACATTGCCCTTATCCTAAATCTTTTATCCAAGTTCGTATTTCATATGGCTATTACTTCTAATATATTAAACAGTAAGACAACAGCATAAAAATGTATTTGAATCATTAATTATCAGAGTAATAAGGCAAAATAGAACCACCATGAGGTATTAGAATTACTTTTGATTCCTTACCCTTGCATTCAATAGCTTTATTATAGGCACTTTGCAAATCATAAAATGGATCTAAAAATATATTCTTTACAAATGTTTCTTCAAGCTCTGAAACTAAAAAGACTTTTGATTTTTCTAAGACCATGGCTATCGCAGCCGCTTTATGTCCTCCAAGTTCGAATTTTGTTTTTACCCGCTCTATTAAATCTTCTGGCTTTTTTGCTTCCATAATCCAATCTTCAAATACTTTTTCTCCTAGTCCCTCCTTACAAGAGGCCACCAATATAATGATACCTCCCTCCTCAACGGCATGTTTTGCATTGTCTAAAGCCTTTTGAGCTTGATATAGATTTAAATCTTTAGGATATCCTCCAATAGAGGTAATGACAATATCAGCCTTTTCTTTTAAGGGAATTTTGTATAAATTATCAAGGAATTTACATCCTTCTCTATGGGCATCAATATAATGACCTGCTACTGCTTTGATGATTTCCTTATCTTCATTTAATACTACATTAAGAATAAAATCGATTGGCATTTGCCCTATCGTCTCTTCAATATCCAATCTTACCGGATTGGTATTTAAATTTCCAGCATAAGCCTTTTCGTCGACCATTCTGCTGTGATTTGCCTGAATAGCGCCTCTTGTGGACACACCAGGCATTATAGCTTTAGCACCACCGCTATAACCAGCAAAATAATGAAATTCGATATTGCCTAAACAAATGCGCTTATCTGCTTCCGCTACAGGCCTAAAAATATCAATAGGTGTTTGATTATTAGTGTATCCAAAGTGAATATAGTCTTTTGTATCACTGTCAATACAAGAATATCTGCTGTAGATTTCTTCACCTACTAGGTACTTCTTTTCCTCTTCTGTGTGGAAACGATGACTGCCTAATGCAAATACTATTGTAATATCTTCATCCTTTATTTCAGCTTTTTCTAATTCCTCAAGAACAAAAGGCAAAACAAGCTTACTAGGCATAGGACGCGTAATATCGCTGGTTACAATCGCCACCTTTTCTCCTCTTTTCACAATATTTCTAAGCTTTGCTGAACCTATTGGGTTTTCAATAGCTCTTTGTACTTCTGCTCCCCCTACTAAATCTATATCTACTTTGTTAGCATGAAGCACTCCAATTAAATTTTTGTCGTCAATTTCGACGGACATATTTGTCTTTGCAAATCCCACTTTATATTCCATCGGGAGCCTCCTGTATAAAATTTTATAGTGTTTTTGAAAAAAGGAATGTAATAGAAATTACATTCCTTTCTTCAAAATTTAATTCTTTTTCTCAAAAACTTTTGTCATCGCTTCTATTAAAGGCATTTTTACGCCAGATAAAAAGCGCACCATGGCCCCGCCAGCTGTACAAACGTAATTGATCTTATCTAAATCAATGAATCGCCCAGCTGCACTTACTGTATCTCCTCCGCCAATAACACTATATCCATTTGTGGCTGCAATAGCCTCCCAAAGCTCTCTTGTACCCTTTTCAAAAAGTGGGTTTTCATAGACACCTGCAGGACCGTTATAAAATAAAGTTCCAGCATCTGCTATTATTTCTTTATAGCTTTCTAAAGTCTTACTTCCAATATCTAAGTAGCTTTCATTTACTGGTAAGTCTTCAATATTTATTTCTTCTCTATTACCATCCTTTTCATAGGCAATATCCAGAGGAACTAGTATCTTATCTCCATATTGTTCCAAGTACTTCTTGGCTGATTCAATAAATTGCTCAAGACCTCGTTCTTTTATAAATTTGCTATTTCGCTCTCCAAGGTTGTACCCCTTAGCCATAAGCATAATATTTCCTGTTACACCACATGTAAGGATTTTATCAGCAGAACCGCTCTTTAATACTTGCTCCATCATACCAAAGGCATCAGATATTTTTAATCCTCCTAATATAAATACATTAGGACGAGTAGGTGAATCCATAATCTTACTTATCTCATTTACTTCTTTTTCTAGAAGCAATCCCCCTGCTGTTGGCAAAATTTCTTGAAAAGCTACCATAGATGGAGCATTTCTATGTGCCGCTGCAAAGGCATCATTTACATAGTAATCTGCTAAAGGAGCTAGGCTTCTTACTAAATAAGTTTGAAGCATATCCTTCGGCTCAAGTTTTACTACCTCTTCAAAACTTGAAACTTCTTCTGTTAAGTACCTTAAGTTTCCAAGAAGTACTGCTTCCCCAGGTTTTAACGACTTAATAGCCTCTTGTGCCGCAGGACCACATACATCATCAATGTATGGAATTTCTTGCCCTAATAGCATTGATAATTTTTGGGTATGTTCTTTAAGAGGAATTAGATTATGATAATCTAATGTATCCCCTTGATGAGCAAGTATGGCTACTTTTGCCTTACTACGTAGTAAATACTCAATAGTAGGGATACTTTTTTTAATTCTATTATCATTCATAATTTCTTTTGTTTTCGGATCTATAGGAGCGTTAATATCCACCCTTAAGATTACTGTTTTATCTTCGTAATTGAATTCTTTCATAGATTTGATTTTTGTTATTTTTCCATCCATTTTCCAAGCTCCAAATATTTATTTGTTTCTGCAACACCTTCTGCTCCATTTGCTTGCATTTCCATTGCTGCTCTAATTGCATCCATGTTTTCTGGAATAACGACGGCTTCTTGTGGAATGTTAATAGCAAACATAATATCTTTACCTGATTTTACGATAGAATCTTCAAAAACTGCGATTTCATACATGTCACCTCTTGGATTGCCAAGATCCCTAGCATATCTAAACAAAGATGCATTTCCTAAAAATCCTTCCGATTCTTTTACTACTCGAATTCTTGGATGTTTCTTAAACATTGCTACTAAATCCTCTTTTGAAATGTCTTTTTTTGGTGTTGCTACAACTGTAATAATATGTCCATGAGTTACTGGTGCCTGAACGAGTATTCCAGTAGCATCAATATGAGGCATAATTGTCATAAGGTCTACTGCTTGATGAGTTGGCGCATGATCAACTTTTAATGCATTTGTAAGACCTCTATGATAATCACCTGGATCAGCAACACGTCTAATGATAGTAATCGCTACTTTTTCAACGCCAACACTACGATCTAAGCAATCTACTGCACGAATGAGCCCAGTTGTATTACAGGAAGTAAGTTTTAAAAATTGTTGTCCCACACCCTTTTCGTAGTTTGCATATCCGTGGAAGAATACATTTGCAACATCGTTACTTTCTCCACCTTGGAAAATAGCCTTTTTATTATACTTTTCATAAAGAACTTTATTCTTTGCACCAATACCAGCAGGAGAGGAATCCAGCATGATGTCAACCTTTTGTATCAAATCTTCTAGTGACCCACTAATAGGTATTCCAGCTTCGTCAAATAGTTTTTGATTTTCTGGAAGGGAATTGTATAAATCATAAGGCATTCCTTTTTCCTTTAATGCCCGTACAGATAATGTAGGTGCTACATCGGCAACGCCTACTAATTCCATATCTTTTTGGCAAGCAACACCATCTGCTAATCTTTGGCCAATAACGCCATAACCTGCAACTCCAACTTTAATCATTTTCATGCCTCCTAATTGTTATTTTCTAAGATCTCTTTACTATGTTCATAAACCCACTCTGGAGTTATATCTGTCTTTTTTGCCACACCAGATTCAATGGCAGCTTTTGCGACAGCGGCTGCTACATTAGGTGCAACTCTTAAATCAAAGGCATGAGGAAGAATATAATCTTCATTTAATTCATCCTCATTTATGATATCTGCAATTGCTTTTGATGCTGCAATTTTCATCTCTTCATTAATCTCTGATGCTTGTACGTCTAATGCTCCTCTGAAAATTCCTGGAAAAGCTAACACATTATTGATTTGGTTTGGAAAATCTGAGCGGCCTGTTCCGATAACTATTGCCCCGCCTTTTTTTGCATCTTCAGGGAAGATTTCTGGCACTGGATTAGCTAATGCAAAAATCATACAGTCTCTATTCATTGTTTGAACCATTTCTGTTGTCACGGATTTTGGTGCAGAGACACCGATAAAAACATCTCTACCAACTATAACCTCTGCTAATTTCCCTTTTACATTATTGGGATTTGTAATCTGTGCTAATTTTTCCTTTGCTTCATTAAGATTTTCATTATCTAAAGATATAGCTCCTTTGCTATCACAAACTACAATGTCTTTTACTCCAAAACTGAGGAGTAATTTCGTTACAGCAGTTCCCGCAGCTCCAGCTCCGTTTACGACTACTTTTAAATCTTCTGCCTTTCTATGGGTAAGCTTTAATGCATTAATAATTGCTGCTAGAACAATAACTGCTGTACCATGCTGGTCATCATGGAAAACTGGTATATTACACACTTTCTTTAATTTATCTTCAATTTCAAAGCACTCAGGTGCTTTAATGTCTTCTAAATTTATTCCACCAAAAGACGGTTCCATAAGCTTTACAACTTCTACTATCTTATCAATATCTTCCGTATCTAAGCATATTGGAAAGGCATCTACTCCACCAAATGCTTTAAAAAGGACTGCTTTACCTTCCATAACTGGAAGACCTGCCCCTGCACCAATATTTCCAAGCCCAAGTACTGCCGTTCCATTGGTTACTACTGCAACCATATTTCCCTTTGCAGTGTAATCGTAAATCGTATTGTAGTTCTTTTGAATTTCAAGACAAGGTTCTGCAACTCCAGGAGTATAGGCCATAGTCAAATCCTTTTTTGTCTTTACAGGAACTTTACTAGACACTTCAATTTTTCCTTTGTTATCCTTGTGAAACTTTAAGGCTTCATCTCTTAAACTCATATAAAATCCTTTCTGTGTTGAATAACAACACTTGCCATTGTTCTTATTTTATTTATACTTTAATAATATTATATAATCGATTATATACATTAACAAGAGTTAAAACAAGTTTTTTCCAATTATTACGCTTTTCCGAAGCCACAATTTGGGTATATGCACTCTTTGCAATTTCTACAGAATCCACCGTGAACCAATTCCTTAATATCTCTTCTCGTTATTTTATCTCCTGCGAGAATCCTAGGAACGATCAATTCAAAAATGCTAGCTTTATGATACATAACACAACCTGGTAATCCCACTACAGGAATGTCTTTAATATAGCCTAGTAAAAACATTGCACCAGGTAGAGTTGGTGCACCATAGATTATGATTTCTGTTCTAGCTTTTCGAATAGCAGCTGGAGTTCGGTCATCAGGGTCGACTGACATACCACCCGTTACAACAACCAGCTGCAAAATAGATGATGCTATCATCTCATCGTCATCATCAGCGAAGATTTGCTTTACTACCTTGCTGCCTAGGCTACTAAATTTTTTCTCTAATATTGGTCCAAAGGCGTCTTTGATTCGACCATGATAGATTTCACTGCCTGTAGTAACTAACCCTATATTAGAGGACTTTAGTTTTTTTACAGATATAATTGGTTTCTCCATACACAGATCTTCC
>CAZVEI010000069.1:7155-7896 GCA_964626295.1 uncultured Alkalibaculum sp. | reverse complement strand
TATATCTGCCACATTTACACCATAGACTTCCGAGTAGTTTAGGGCTTTGGTTTGTATTACAACCTTACCCAGCCTATAGCTTGATGTGATTTCTGTTCGTCAGACTAGAAGTTTGCCTCCAGCTTCCTTCTGATTCCACGTCCCCGTGGACACCCTTGCTCTTGGCTATGTGCTTGGCACTACTAACCTGCACTCGGGACTTTCACCCATTAGATTGCGCCCATGCTGGGCGCACAATAAAAAAGGCAAAACTCCAATTGTGAAGTTCTGCCTCTTTTGTTTTTGAGAAAATAATATTGATTTCTACTTGACAATCGTAGCTATAACAGTTTCGTCTCTAACCTGCCTTGAAAATAATATAATTACAATCTCTTATAGATTGATCCCTACATCAAAACCTTCTTTAATAGCAACTAGTGCATTGCCAGTTTTTAATGCCCCTCCTATTGTAATAACATTTTCGTGAATCTCTTTTAATTCTTCTGTTAATCCATTATTAGGCTTATACCCTAAAGCTAATACAACAGTTTCTGCAGGTAATGTAAATTGACCTTGGCTATTTTCTACTACTACGCCATCGTCTAAAATTTCAATTACTTTGGTATCTACATATGCATCTACTTCAAATTCCTTTAAGATTTTCTTTAAATAATACTTATTAACTCCATCAAGATCCAAACAGAGTGCAGATCTCATTTCTACAATAGAGACTTCTCTTTGTTGCATCCCCAGATGCGCCGC
>CAZVEI010000069.1:0-7145 GCA_964626295.1 uncultured Alkalibaculum sp. | reverse complement strand
CGCTGTCTCGGATCCGACTTCACCACCTCCAGCTACTACAATCTTATCACCAACGGGCACATTTCCTAACAATACATCCTCGGCAGCCACCACATTGAGTTTATCAATGCCTTTAATAGGTGAGACAAGAGGATTACCGCCTGTAGCAGCGATTACTACATCTGGTTTTTTATCTGCTATTAATTCTTTAGTTACTTCTGTATTCAAATAAATATTTACACCTAATTTTTCTAGTTCATTTGTTATCCAAGTAGTATAGGTAGCTAATTCGCCCTTGCTTGGAGGATATGCCACTGAACGGAATTGACCACCTAAAAACTCTCTTTTTTCATATATGCTAACGCTATGACCTTTCATTGCTGCCGCCCTAGCTGCTTCTAAACCACCTGGGCCTGCACCAGCAATTAATACAGATTTAGGATTTTCTACTCTACTATAGTCTAATTTGTACTCTTCACCAAGGGAAGGATTTACCAGACAAGCAATTGGCCCTCCTACATATAGGGCTCCAGTACAACCTTGGCTACCACTTTGATTACATCACCTACTAAGCGATAGCCTTCCTTCTCTATATACTCCATCACTCCATCTAGTAACCTTAATGAAAAAGTACCCTTCTCTCCTGTGCAAATCACTGTATAGATACATGGGCGATTTTCAATATGTATAACTTTTTCATTAAGTGGAAGAGCAAATGCTTCAAGATGCTCTTTCTTAATTGCAAATCCCCAGTTATATTTATTGACTTTATCTCTACTTAAAATATCTTCTTCTTTCATCTCAACTGCATAGTCCACAAATGGGAGATAATCTAGCCAAATTTCAAACAAACCATCCATTTTTTCCTTACTCTCATATTCATAATTAAATCTGTGCATGAAATAATAAATCTCAGGTTGAGTAGTAATAGAATATTGATTCAAATTTTCACTAATTGTGCTGAGAGAATCTATATAATTTTTATTTTTCTCCGTAAGAAGCTCATAATATTTTAGCTGTTTATTAAAATATAGTTGTCTATCTTGTATTCTCTCTGTAAATGCCTCTAATGTGTCTTGATATAATATTCCTTTTATCTCCAATTGAGAGAAATCAAAACTTCTATATTTTTTATATTCTGAAAGAAAATTAATATCCCATGCATCAAAATATCGATATTGATTTTCATCATCCTTTTCTGGATTAATAATATTTTTTGATTCATAGTAACGAATTGTCTGTAATGGGATATTAAGTATTTTTGAAACCTCTCCAATTTTGTATTTCAAAGCTTATTTCCTCCTATATACTAAAATTGACTCAATAGCATATATCATAACCTCTTATCTGTTCTTAAGATTGTATACTTCATTATTTTTCCTTTCCAATAAAGACCCACGAAGACCGTCAAATGGGTTTATGATGCCAAAGTGTATGGCAGCAAATTTCTTCATCACTATAGACTAAATTCCAAATATATCATAAATATCCTTGTCGTCAATGGAGCGAGGGCTTTTATTGTCTGCATTTTTTAGCATAGATTCTAACTTGCTTTCAACAGATCTCTTTAGTAATTCCTCAAAACGAATGTCTCGCATTTCAAAGAATAACATGGGATTTGTGTCTAATCTAGCGCCTATTCCATACAAGGTCGCTGCCACATGTTTGCATAGTCTAGCACTATCAGGACAGCTACAATTGAAATGAATCTCTTTTGGGCTTGGGAAAATCCCCCCTTGTGTGGTAAATAAAATTTCTAGTTCACGAGGAAATTTACCTTCCACTAGTTGTTCTAAGGATTCTATTCTGCGATTTGCCAATTGGGTGATTTCCTTCCATGTTTTTTGATCAATGGGATCAATTGAGATGGTAACTTCATAAGGGCTTTTTCTGCTCCCTTGAACGAATGCTGAGATGTGACCCTTTTTAAGTTTTAGGTCTAACACGGCCCCTGATCTTACGTAGCTTCGCCCTCGAGTAATTCGATTGCTGTAATCTGCATAACTCTCTAAATTCTTATTCCAAGCCTTTCCCCACCAAGTGCTCGCAATAATATTTCCTACGATGATAATAGGCTCAACATTTGGATCCTTTGTTTTTAGTTTATCGAGACTCTTTTTAGTGTATTCCCTCTTTTGTGCTGCGCTTATATAATCATAATAGCCCATTTATTTACCACCTAACGTAAATAATTCCATTAATTCTTTATCATTTAGTTCCGTGATCCAACTCTCACCAGATGACTTCATAATATCGCCTGCCATTTGTTCTTTTCCTTCAATAATAAGATCAATCTTTTCTTCTATGGTACCAGTAGTAATAAATTTATGTACCATAACATTTTTGGTCTGACCAATTCGAAAGGCTCTGTCCGTCGCTTGATTTTCTACAGCTGGGTTCCACCACCTATCAAAATGGATGACGTGATTAGCACTTGTAAGATTTAAACCTACTCCACCTGCCTTAAGAGACAAGACCATATAAGGGATATAGTTTTCGCCGTTAAAGTTCTGCACCATTTCTGTTCTCTTGCTAGCAGGTGTACCGCCATGAAGCACAAAACCTTTGCGCTGAAATACCTCCTCTAACAATGTGGATAAAGGCTCTGTCATCTCTTTAAATTGGGTAAATACCAATACCCTCTCTCGCTTTTCATAAATAGTCTCACATATATCTCTTAACAACGTAAATTTACCACTGTAATCTAATTTAAACTCCTCTTGACCTAGAAATTGATCTGGGTGATTGCAAATTTGCTTAAATTTCATAATACTAGACAATACTAGTCCTTTTCTTTGAATCCCGTCTGTTTCTTGAATTTTTTGACTTAATTCCTTTACCAGGTTTTGATACAATACCGTTTGTTTCTTCGTTAGACTTGGATATGCCTTCAGTTCAACTTTGTCTGGCAAATCTGAAATAACGGACTTGTCTGTTTTAAGTCGCCTTAATATAAAGGGATTTACAATCCTTCTAAGTTTTGCAAAACCTGATGCGTCAGATTTTAACTCCTTTGTAAACTGGCTAAATTCTGACCGATTTCCTAAAAGTCCCCCATTTAAAAAATCGAATAGAGACCACAAGTCTGAAAGGCGGTTCTCTATTGGCGTACCTGTAAGAGCGATTTTACTAGTACCCTGCAAACTATTAATGGTTTTTGTTTGCTTCGTAGAAGGATTTTTTATGGCCTGAGCCTCATCAAGTATAATGAGATCCCATTTTATGTTTCTTAACGGTTCTAACCGTACAGCCATTCCGTAAGTAGTAATCGTCAAAAAATTCTCATTGTCAACGAGACGATCTGCATCCTTTCTAGCAGTACTTCCATGAAGGACCTGGTAGGACATCTTAGGTACAAAACGATCAATTTCCTTTTGCCAGTTTCCAATTAAAGATGCAGGCAAAATGAGTAATACCTTTCCTAAATTACGAGTTCTCATGTATTCTAATAGTGCAATAACCTGCACCGTCTTACCTAGCCCCATATCATCTGCAAGCAGTGCACCAAGCCCTACGTCTAACATATATCTCAACCAGTCAAAGCCATTTTGTTGATAAGGTCTTAGTTTCCCTTGAAAACTCTCTTCCGGTTTTATAGATTGTAATTGGTGTGGGTGGGACATCTTATCTTTTAGATTTCGCAGCCACTGACCATTAGATATAGACAAATCTACATTGTCACTATCAATCCCTAGTGCTTCTTTTGTATTTAGTTCCATTCGCATAGCCTGTGCAAGGGTTAGATTTTCGTAATTTGAAAGTTCCTCTGCTCTCGTAAAGGCATCCAATGCTTCCTTTAGCTTGTGGTGATTGACTTCAACCCATTTCCCCTTAATCAACGCCAAACCTTGAGACTGAGTTAATAGTTCTTCTATTTCTCTCTTTGAAATCTTCATATCCCCAAATGATAAAGATGGCTCAAAAGACAGCAATGCTTGTAGGCCTACTTTTGAAGGCTCCCTTTCCCCAACGGATACAGAGAGCTTTAGCCTATTCGTTTTCTTTCTCCACCAATTAGGAACGCGACACATAATGCCTGAAGCTTCGTAGATTGGTATCTCTGTTAAAAAAGTATACGCTTCTTGTGAAGTGAATTTAAGAGGTGAAAATAGCTCTCCACTTTCCATTAATTCAGAAACAAACTCACTTTTATCAGCGACTTGGCTTACTGTTGACAATAAGGACAGCAGTTTATCTTGATTCCCCTTATATTCTAATAAGGCATTTTTTAAAGGAGTATGTACTGCTTTTTTGCTTTTGCCTGACTTATGAGAATACGTAGCTAAAAAAGCAAAAGGATATTCCCAATCATCATTTTCTACTAAGTGAAAAAAAACTCTCCCAGCCACATTAATACCAGAATTGTGCTCCGTTAAAAACCCAGATACAGTACCTGGATAATCTTTTATCTCTTGTTTATAAACATGGTGCAATCTAATCCAAATTTTATGAATCCAACTGCTATTAACGTGTTCTACACCATTGACAAATGGAACTTGATTTATCATTGATTGAGTCTCATCCTTGGATAATTCTATATCAATATTTTCTCTCAAAAACTCCATATCCGGTTGCTGCGCTATTTTTTGAATAAATAGATCTGATATGAGATAGAGAAAATGTAAAGAAGAGGACATATAGTTAACCTTACTATAAAAACCAAGATAGAATAAAGCTTTAAATTTATTTTCCTTAAAAGACTCTGACCATTTTTCTTGGAAATTCTTCTTTGCCTTTGTGTATTCTTTTTTCGCTACACTCTCATAATCCATTACGAAATCATCTTCAGTAAAAACACTTATTAATTCAGTATATTCATCCATATATAATCAACCTTATTCTTCAATTTCTTTTTAGTCTATTATATCCATTATTATGGCGATTTACAACGCGGGACACTTTAATTTGCTCAGCCAGAACGTAAAAAATGCCAAGGCAAAGTTTTTAACTCTACAGTGGCATTTAATCATATAACTTATATTATAATTTCTATTTAAAGTAGCACTTCAGCTCATGAAAAGGGTCTTTATTCTCAAGGGTTTTAAGGTTCACGTGATACTTTAAGATACTAATATATTAAATCTGCATAATCTACATTTTTGTTCATTTCTGCTTTTGAAAATGGGCACAGTGGCATAATTTTCTTATGTTCTTCCCTGGATAAATTACCACCCCTTTTTATACTCTAATACACATGTTTTACCCTGTATCGAGCTAAATTAATCAAGTCAATACTTACTCCTATAATAATTCCTATTAAGTAACAAAGGAGATCACTCCACAAAAACCCAAATCCTAGAACGAGTCCTCCTAAGGTTGTTTGTCTTATTGCATCTATCCATGGGGCGTGATATAGCTGACTAATTTCTATTAAGTAACTAAATGTAATTGAAAGTAAAGCAATATTACTCGTCTTTATTTTAGGGAATAAAAAACCGAACATTAGAAATACCATTAAAGCCCATAATACATCTCCCCCATAATTAGTTATAATCTGAGGAAGCAAATTTCCATATCGTCTAATACTTAATCCCATAATCATAACCAAGATGATCATTAAACTATATATAATTCTATTTCTTCTCATAGTAATTTATTGATTCCTCCTGAAATATGCACCATGTAGTTGCTTAGAATATATCATACTTTATAAGTATGGTTTTAGAAAGCTTTTTGAGAAGTAAAATGCTCGGCCAATACTTTAGGGTCTAAAATCATTTGCATTATTTTGATATTTTTGCAAAGTTCACTTAACAAGATATGCAAAGCAAACCATACTAAAAGTATAAAGCGAACTTTGCAAATAGGGGTGACTGGTTGAAATCTAAAGGCCTAAAAATCTATTATAAGAAGACGGTTTAGAGCTTTTAATAGAAGTTGAAAAGTTGTTGAATAGAGAAATAAGATGAAATTTACACTTCAGTTTTACCAAGTAGTAAATGATGCACTAATATGGCAACAATGGTTACAAGCCCGACGCCTACAGTAAGTGCACTTGTTAAACCCATACCCATAGAAACCATAAAGAAACTTACTACAATATGATAAGCAAGACCCCAAATCACACCATAAGCCTCATTAGTAAAGTATTTAGGGGGTATTTCTCAATTTTTCACTATTTTTATCTTATCATACACTTAATAATAAATCATATCTTTTTTATAATAATGAAGGTCTTAGAGCGAGTATTGGCGCGATTATGGTCTTTTTTATAGCTAAATATATTAGCGCTTTAAAATTTGCCCATTTTCATAATTAGACTAAGCTCTTCCATATAGTATTAATACAACATACGGTTTCACCCTGATCATTTTTTATTTCATGGCAACCTTTTAGTCGATCATCTAGATCAATTATATCTGTCGTCACCGCAATAGATTGATTCAAAAAAACTTCTTTCTTAAAGACGATATCAAATTCACATAGTTTATAATCTCTTAGTACTTCTTCAGGAGTAGCATCTAAAGCCCATGCAATATATCTAGTATTATTTACATGCCCATTAAAATCAATGTCTCTACGAGTAGCTCTAAAATCTCTTGTCAAGGTACATCTTTCAGGCATGGTTAATTTATCAAAATTAACGGAAATTCTATTACCTTTATCAATACCATAAGCTTTGTAAAATTCATCTCCTATTTTTAACATCTTATGACTCTCTCCGTCAATGAGTAGCCATTGTGATTTTGCAGTAACTAGGGTCTCTCCTTTAAGGTTTTCGATCTTAAAATCTCTATATGCAAATACCTTATTAAAGCCAACGGCATATGTAGAGACACGGGCAGTTTCATTGTGTTTAGGATATTTCATTATCTTTACATGATACCTTGTTAAAACCCATGCGAGTTCGTTTTTTCTTAAATATTCCATGCCCATACCTATTTCTTCGCTTTGCACCATTGCTGTATCCTGTAAATAGCTTAAAATCACTTCTGGAAATACATTATAATTGCTATCTACTTCATAACTTTGTACTAAATACTCTTTAGTTGTAATAATACCACTCATTGTCCACGATTCCTTTCTTGAAATTATTATAATGTGCACGCTTGTCAAGACACAAATTTAGAAATTCTTAGTTATGACTCCTTTCCTGATTTAAGCTGAATTAGCAACAAAGCCAAAGTAGATTTCTGCTGGTGTTTTGTAATCGTAGCTTTGATGCC
>CAZVEI010000068.1:2133-7928 GCA_964626295.1 uncultured Alkalibaculum sp. | reverse complement strand
ACTGACCCTTGGGAACAGCGTAAGCTTGGGAAAGTCACAAAAATCACTATGGGGCAATCGCCAAATTCTGAAAACTATACAGATAATCCTGATGACCATATTCTTGTTCAAGGTAACGCTGATATGAAAAATAATCGTGTTGTTCCACGTGTTTGGACAACTCAAGTAACTAAACAAGCACAAAAAGGCGACTTGATTTTAGGCGTTCGTGCGCCTGTTGGAGATATTGGTAAAACTGACTATGACGTGGTTTTGGGTCGTGGTGTAGCTGCGATTAAGGGGAATGAGTTCATCTTCCAATCACTTGGACGAATGAAACAAAATGGATACTGGGCCAAGTTAAGTACAGGTTCAACATTTGAAAGTATAAGCTCTAATGATATAAAAGACGCTTACATTATGATTCCGAGTGAAGAGGAACAGTCTGAAATTGGCGATTTTTTTGCTAATCTCGACAACTTCATCACCCTTCATCAGCGTGAGCCGTAAGCTGATGGTGATGATTAGCTTAACCCAGATAATGAGCGCATTACTAGATCTGTGTCTTGATTTTCAAGTTCATGAATGATATGAAGATATGTTTTTTGGGTCGTTGTTATACTGGCATGCCCAAGCCGTCGTGCCACACTAGCAATAGAAACACCTGCAAACAATAAAAGTGATGCATGTGTATGTCGCAAGCCGTGAATAGATATAATTGGCACATTTGCTTTCTTGCATAAGCGAGTTAATACGGAATTTATAGTTGAATTATAGATCTTTCTTTTGGCACGAACAAAAATTGGTTGATCTTCTGGTAGTCCTTTTACTAATTGAGAAAACTGAATAATTGTTTGCCAATCAAGTTGAATTTTACGTACCGATGATTGGTTCTTAGTTGGTAAGAATCCACCATCACCTTTGTAATCCCAAGTTTTACTGATAGACAATGTTTGATGTGCAAAGTCAAAATCTTTAGGTGTTAATGCTAATGCTTCCGAAAATCGCATTCCTGTTTTGGCAAGTAGAAGAATGAACCAGTCCCAGTTGATTTCTTGCTTTAAATTCAAATTTGTCAACATGGTATGAAGCTCAAACTGATTTAAGTACTTTGGTTTCTTTTCGCGAGGTGTTTTGCCCTTGATGATTGCTTTACGTGTAGGATCCCGTTCAATCAAACCTTCGTCAACAGCGTCAAGGACTGCTCCTTTAAGTTGATGATGAAAATCCATTGTTGTTTGGCGTTCGTGTTCTGTAGCATAGTCATTTAGTAATTGTTGATAAGAAATGCGTGTCAACTCGCAAAGTTTCAAATTAGGGACTAATTTAACCAACCAGTGATGTGTCATCAAATATTTAGCCATGGTAACGGATCGTATAGCACCTTCTTTGTAAACAGTAATCCAGCGTTTGTAATATGCGTGGAAAAGTTCGTCTTTAGTAGCTTGTTCTAACATAATAGAGTCCTCCTTCTGATTTGTTTCATTACGGCTCACGCTGTTGAAGGGGGATTTTGTTAATAAAACAAAAGGTCTTACTAATAAAGATTCACACAGTATAGAATAGGAAAAGTATGCAAATATGACAACCGAGCATTACTACTGGCGATGAAAATCAAGTATTCATTTTAAAGGATGAGACGGTGGATAAGCTACTAAATATATTCTAACAAAAGGGCATCAAAGGACAATATAAAATAGAATCTCCCCTGAGATAAAACTCCCTAAGAATACAGAGTGTTCGTTGAATTTGATTCAAAAAAAGGGAAGATACCTGAAAACATTACTCTATAAGATAAATTTCCCCTCCTAAAATCTTGGACTTAGCATAATAGTGTTTACTACCGGGGTGCATGTAGGGATTAGTATAAAGACGTTTATGCCCTAAATAGGCATATTTATCATTATTCATGGCAATACGATGTGCGATTTATGGAGGGGTTTGTGATTAATAGTGAGTTAAGTAAAAAAAAGTTATTGACATATGACATAAACGGAGTATAATAAAAAATATAAATGACATATGTCGGAAATACTAAGGAGGTGAATAGTATGGCAAGAAGAGATGGAACTGGTCCAATGGGGATTGGTCCAAAAACTGGAAGAGGCTTGGGAAGTTGCATAGGTGGTAATGCACTTAAATATGGAACTGGTCTTGCAATGGGGTTAGGGTTTGCTTGCAGATGTGGTTTTGGTAGAGGTTTTGCAGTTGATCAGACTTCATCTAAAACACAAAAAGAGCTACTTCATAAACAAAAAGAATTATTACAAAACCGCCTTGAAGTTATTGATAAGCAATTAGGCAATCTCTAATGGTTATCAGAGATAACTCGAGGACGCTCTAGTTATCTCCGACTAGAATTGAGGTGAAAAAACATGGCACGACCAATAAAATGAAGAAAAGTATGCTGTTTACCTGAAAGTAGTAAATTTGGACCTCTTGACTTACCTACTGATGCTGACAATTATGTAAATATGACCGTTGATGAGTATGAAGCAATAAGGCTTATTGATTTGGTGGGCTTTACGCAAGAAGAGTGCGCTAACCAAATGAATGTAGCTCGTACCACTGTTCAAGGTATCTATATGGAAGGGCGAAAAAAGCTAGCACAATCATTAGTCAATGGAAAGATACTGTTAATTGAAGGAGGCGAGTATCGCCTTTGCGATGGATTACGAAATGGATGTGACCGAGGTTGCCGTAGGTATGGGCATACTATGCGTTTTGTAGATAATAAAAATAGAGGTGATTGATTATTTATTCGGAAAAAGTAATTGAGCACTTTACGCATCCTAAAAATGCCTATGAAATGACAGATGCAGATGCGTGGGGTACCATTGGAGATTCTTCATGTGGTGATTTTCTTACCATGTATATAAAAGTAGAGGATAATTGCATTAAAGAAATAAGCTATCTTGTTTTTGGCTGTTGTGCATCTATTGCCACGTCAAGCATGACGTCAGTATTAGCCAAAGGTAAGACATTAGATGAAGCTCTAAACATTGAAGAAGAGAATATTATTGAGGCTCTAGATGGGCTTCCAGAAGAAAAGGTTCATTGCTCAAATTTAGGTGTGAGCGCTTTACGAGATGCAATTAAAAAATATTTGAGTAAAAAATAGAATGGAGGATTTTTATGAAAATAGCAATACCTGTAGATGAAAAAGACATGGGAACAAATGTATGTGTATCTTTTGGACGTACGCCTTATTTTCTTATATACGATACGGAATCAAAAGAGAGTGCATTTATAGACAATAGCGCAGCAGCTAGTTCAGGTGGCGCAGGAATTAAAGCTGCACAAATAATTGTAGATAGTAATATAGAAGTTTTGCTAACTCCTCGATGTGGGCAAAATGCTGCTGATGTGTTAAATGCTGCTAATATCAAAATATATAAAACGACAACCCCTTCAGTAAAAGATAATATTGACGCTTTTATTGCCGGAACACTTTCTTTGTTAGATGAAATTCATGAGGGATTTCATGGCCACGGAGGCAACTGATATGAAAATAGCCGTGCTAAGTGGCAAGGGTGGTACAGGTAAAACACTGGTATCGGTAAATTTAGCTGCAGTAGCGCAAAAATCAACTTATATTGATTGTGATGTTGAAGAGCCCAATGGACATCTGTTTTTTAAACCTATAGATGTTCAGAAAGAAGAAGTATCTGTAAAAATTCCACAAGTGGATAATGAACGTTGCAGTGGATGCCGAAAGTGCGTTGATTTTTGCAAATTTAATGCCCTTGCCTATATAAAAGATAAACTGATTATATTTGAAGAGATTTGCCACTCTTGCGGTGGGTGCATTATGCTTTGCCCAGAAAAGGCGTTGACAGAGAAAGAAAAAAGTATTGGGAAAATTCAAAGAGGAATTTCCAATGAGGTAGCAGTATACACAGGAATATTGAACACAGGTGAAGCTTCAGGTATTCCAATTATAAAAGAGCTGCTTGTTGACAATAGATCCCAAGCAGATGAACAGACTTTTATTGATTGCCCTCCTGGAAGTGCATGTATTGTAATGGAGAGCATTAAGGATGCAGATTATTGTGTATTAGTAGCTGAGCCTACATTGTTTGGCGTTCATAATCTCAATATGGTATACGAACTAGTCAAGTTATTTAATAAGCCTTTCGGGGTGGTTCTCAATAAATGTCTAGAGGGAGAAAATCAAGCTGAAAAATTCTGTTTAGAAAAAAACATCAAAATTTTAGCGCGTTTACCCTTCGACAGCGAACTTGGCATGTTGAATTCAAATGGTGAAATTGTAGCTAGAAAAAGTAAAAAATATTATGCCATATTTTCCGATTTGCTAGAGACCGTAAAAAAGGAGGTGCAATATGAAACAACTACTAATTCTTAGCGGAAAAGGAGGTACTGGAAAAACGACAATAGCCAGTGCTTTTATAAAACTTTCAAACGCTAAGGCTTACGCAGATTGTGATGTAGATGCACCTAATCTACACCTTATAATAGGACAAAGGTCTGAGCCGAAAAGAACAGATTATTATGGTTTGCCAAAAGCTGAGGTAAATCCTGAACGATGTATGGAATGCGATCAATGTAGACAAAACTGCAGATTTGACGCAATTTCAGTTGGAAAGACATATAAAGTAGATCCTTTTGCCTGTGAAGGCTGCGGTGTTTGCGAGTACGTTTGTCCTGTAGACGCTATATCTTTAAAACCTGCTATAGCAGGGGAGTTGATGTTGTATACAAATAAAGAAAAAGTTTTTTCAACAGCACAATTGAAAATGGGCAGTGGCACCTCTGGAATGTTGGTTACTGAGGTCAAAAAGCAGATGAAAGTAGCAACTTCAGATACTGAACTTGCCATTATTGACGGTTCACCGGGTATTGGCTGCCCTGTTATAGCATCCATTAGTGGTGTAGACATGGTTTTAGTCGTGGCGGAACCTTCCATATCGGGTATTAGCGATATGGAGCGCATCATAAAAACAGCAGCAAAATTTGGAACAAAAATTGCAATCTGTATAAACAAATTTGATACCAATTATGCAAATACAGAGAAGATAGAGCTGTTTTGTAAAAACAAAGGATTAACCTTTGTAGATAAAATACCCTTTGATTCAGATGCAGTAAAAGCAATTAATAATGGACAGACTATCGTGGATATAAATTGTGCATCGGGGTTAGCAGTAAGAGAGGTCTATAATAAGACTATGGAAGGCTTATTTGAAGGCGATAATGAATGAAGATAATAGTTGTCACAAGATGAGTTAAGAGTAATCCATATTTAATGATTTTAACGATCATTATTGTATTATATTGAAAAAAGTGGATAAAAACTTTTGTATAATAATCTAAATATAAGGAGCTAAAATTATGAGCGAAAATTGCGATCAAGGCTGTAACAGTTGCGCAGAAGACTGTGCAGAAAGAAAAGAGCAACAAAATGATTTCTCTGAGAAATTAAATGAAAACAGTAGCGTCAAAAAGGTCATTGGTATTGTTAGTGGCAAAGGAGGAGTAGGTAAGTCACTGATTACTTCTATGCTTGCAGTTACAATGAACAGAATGCGTTATCATACCGCCATTCTTGATGCGGATATCACTGGACCTTCTATCCCTAAGGCTTTTGGTATTAGAGAAAAAGCTGTAGGTAGTGAACTTGGACTATTGCCTGTTAAAACAAAGACCGGCATTGACATCATGTCTATTAATTTACTTTTAGAAAATGATACAGATCCCGTTGTTTGGAGAGGACCTGTTATTGCCAATACAGTTAAACAGTTTTGGAGTGATGTCATTTGGAGTGATGTGGATTTTATGTTCATAGATATGCCTCCAGG
>CAZVEI010000068.1:0-2123 GCA_964626295.1 uncultured Alkalibaculum sp. | reverse complement strand
TGGTGATGTTCCCCTTACAGTATTTCAGTCTATAGCTGTTGATGGAATTATTGTTGTAACTTCTCCTCAGGAGCTTGTGTCCATGATTGTATCAAAAGCAGTTAAGATGGCTGAAATGATGAATATTCCGATCATTGGTCTTGTGGAAAATATGTCTTACTTTAAATGTCCTGATAATGGCAAGGATTATAAGATATTTGGGGATAGTCATATCGAAGAAGTAGCTAAAAAGCATAATTTAAAGGTTCTTGCAAAGCTTCCAATAGATCCTAGAATAGCTAAAACTTGTGATATTGGAACGATAGAGCTTTTCGAAGGCGATTGGCTTGATTCTGTTGCAAAAATATTAGAACAAATGGAGGCAAAGAAAATGATTAAAATTGCTGTAGCGAGTGAAAATGAAATGGTAACGGAGCACTTTGGGCATTGTGTCAACTTCAATATTTTTGAGGCTGAAAATGATAAAATTGTAAAGAGTGAATCCATACCAAACCCAGGACACAAACCTGGCTTTTTACCAAATTACTTAAATGATATGGGTGTTAATGTGGTTATTTCTGGAGGTATGGGAGGTGGCGCTATAGATATTTTTAATGAGAAAGGTATTGAAGTCATCGTTGGAGCAGCGGGGAATGCTAAGGCTTCAGCAGAAGCATATTTACAGGGTAGTCTAAAATCTACAGGTTCCGTTTGTCATGAGCACCAACATCACGATGAGTGCGGAGAGTAATTGAGAGTCATATAGGATAAATGCTCTTTATATTATGAAGCTAATACTGTAATACTAAGAAACATCAACCAAAGTCGGTTGGTGTTTTCCTTTAAAGAAGATCAATAATTACTATCGCAACTTTCACAGCTTAAATTTGCAAACATTGCCTGGATAAATAAGGCTTGAGTACCCATCCAATCCTGTAGTTTACATGTAATCATATTTATCATATCAGCTGTGAAAGTATTTAACTGCTCCATCTATTTCCTTAGATACGTACGATTTCGGCTTCATTGTATGGTTTTGGTTTCATTAATCATATTATACTAAAGAATGGTGCTATTTTTAATGTCAAGGTACCAATATATGAAGTTGTTTTGCTTGAATCATCAAGCGTGCAGTCTATTTATATTGGTGGAAAAGTTGAGTATATTATATCTCAAATAGGTTTAAAAAATATAAATTAGGAGGAAAAAAAGTGATTGTAGAAAATCTGATAAAGTGTGCTTCACTTAATTCAAAAGGACAAAGGATTAAAGATGTGAGGGCTGGTTTGGGTTATACATGTGTATTATTGGAAGACGGGTCTTCTGGTCTAGCTTATACCTTTCGCAACGAAATGGGATGTAGTTGCAGTATTCTGAGCGAGGCCGGCAATCTGATTGGAAAACCCGTAGAGGAGATAATCCCATGGATGAAAGAAAGCCACCTGCTAAAAGCATCTATCGGGCTTGCTACCATTAATGCTGTTGTAAATAACAGACCTGATGCAAATTGCGGTACTGGAAATGTGGTAGATGTCTTAAACATTGGGGAGACGGATACATTTGGCATGGTAGGGGATTTCAAGCCTATTTTAATGCGTGTTAAGAAAAAAACAAAAAAAATCTATGTATTTGAACAAAATTTATCTAAGGGAGTTGAACTATATCCTGAAGAAGCTATACCAACTTATCTACCTCAGTGTAGTGTTATTATTTTAACGGCTACGAGCATTATCAATCATACCATTGACAACGTACTTTCTTACTGTCAAAATGCAAGGGAAGTTTGTCTTGTTGGTCCATCTACACCTCTTTGTCCAGAAGCGTTTCAAGATTACAATGTTACAACATTTGCAGGGAGCGTAGTGCAAGATATAGAGAAAGCATTAGAAATTGTTAGTCAGGGTGGTGGTACAAAGTCCTTGAAGTCTGCTAGTAAACAAGTTCTTGTAAGGATTTAATAGTATGGAGTGGATAGGTATAATGGGCGAATCCATTATTATTGGAAAGTCTCTATAAACTACAGAACCACTATATCCCATACATATAGTATTGTGTAGGAGGCTAATCAACAAATGATTAGCCTCCTACACAATTATAGCAATAATGATAAGATAAAATTTAACATTTATTGACGTATGACGATA
>CAZVEI010000067.1:0-8190 GCA_964626295.1 uncultured Alkalibaculum sp. | reverse complement strand
TTCAAAACACAAAAGGAGAGATAGTATTAAATATAGAACAAGTTTATTCTGAAAGAATCGATAATATAATAAAAGAAGAACTTTATAAATATTTTAAAGATGATGTTACTTTTACTATATATTATAGCTTAATAAATCCTCACTTCAAAGAGAAACTTTATTCAAGAAGGATTCCCTTACTCTTATTGTACCTCTGTCATACCATAGATTATTCGTCTTTCTTTATTTTTTCCCACTCTTTTATAGGAATGAATTTTAAAGCTGCACTATTGATACAATATCTGAGACCGCCTAGCTCTTTCAGACCATCGGGAAAGACATGTCCTAGATGAGAGTTTGCTTCTTTACTTTTTACTTCGATTCTCCTCATTCCATGAGAGTTGTCACTTTTTTCTACTACCTGTTCTTCAGATATAGGCCTACTAAAGCTTGGCCAGCCACACCCAGCATCAAATTTATCCTTAGAAGAAAACAAAGGCTCACCTGATATAATGTCTACGTAAACCCCTTCTTGCTCATAATTCCAAAACTCATTTTCATAAGGCCTTTCTGTTCCATTTTCTTGTGTCACATGATATTGCAGTGGAGTTAACTCTTCTATTTTCTTTTCTCTATCCTTCATAAAATCACACCCTTATTAACATTTATGAAACTATTGTACTTCACAAATTCATAATTATGTAGCTTAAATTAGCTTAAACTGTTAATTCACTTATGTAGATCATTACAGCTTTTATTTAATTTTATTATGAATTATGCTATAATATTTAACTAAATAGGTAAAAAAAATACAACAGAAAGTGATGTGCTATGGAAAAATTAATTGAAGACATCCAAAGACTAAAAAAAGAGAAAAATGCTATTATCTTAGCCCATTATTACCAAAGACCTGAAATCCAAGATATCGCAGATGTTATTGGGGACTCTTATTATCTAAGCCAGGTTGCTAGAGACTGTGAACAACAACTTATTGTGTTTTGTGGAGTAAAATTTATGGCTGAAAGTGCTAAAATCTTATCCCCTGAAAAGACAGTTCTATTACCTGCTTTAGATGCTGGATGCCCAATGGCCGATATGGCTGATGAAGAAGGCGTTTCAAAATGGATTAAAGAGCACCCTAATGCAGCTGTAGTAGCCTATATTAACTCTTCGACTGAAGTAAAAGCTCTTGTAGACGTTTGTGTTACATCTTCAAGTGCTGAGAAAATCATCAACAATATCGAAAGCGAGAAAATCTTATTCTTACCAGATAAAAACTTAGGTAGCTACTTAGCCGAACAATTCCCTAACAAAAAATTTATTTTATGGGATGGTTTTTGTATTACTCACGAAAAAGTCAGACCAGAAAGCGTTGCTGCCATTAAGAATAAATTTCCAAATATTAAGGTTCTAGCCCATCCGGAATGCGAGAAAGAAGTAAGAGACTTAGCAGATTATGTAGGTAGTACTAGTGGGATACTTAATTATGCTACGGATCATGATGACACAGATTACCTAGTTGTAACGGAGGAAGGGATCCTTCATCAGATGAAAAAGAAAAATCCAGACAAAAATTTCTACGTACCTGGAGCTACTATGACATGTATAAACATGAAAAAAACCACTCTACAAGATGTTTATGAAAGCCTTGCATTTAACAAATATGAGATTACAGTAGAGGAAGGCCTGAGAGTCAAAGCATTGCGTTCCCTTAAAAAAATGCATGAACTCTCTAAATAAGAAATGGAATTAAGTGTAGATGTGCTCATTGTAGGCTCTGGAGTGGCCGGCCTATATTGTGCTTTAAACCTAGATAAAGAATTAAATGTCTTATTAATTTCTAAAGGTGAACTAAATGAAACCAATACTTATTTAGCCCAAGGAGGTATCTCTACTGCTAGAAATGTAGAAGACATTCCCTACCATATAGAGGATACTCTAAAAGCTGGTCAATACGAAAATGACCGAAAAGCGGTACAGTGCCTTGTAGAAGAATCTATAGAGAATATCAATAAATTAGTAGAGTTAAACGTACCTTTTGATCGAAGTGGTGAAGAACTCTCCTACACAAAAGAAGGGGCTCATTGTAACAACCGAATCGTACATGTAAAAGACAAGACAGGACAATATCTATGGAACTCTTTAATGGCTCATGTAGAAAAGCTTGATGGTGTAAAGCTGATGGATTGCACTTGTTTGGTTGACCTTATCGTTAAGGACAATATCTGTTACGGAGGCGTTGTCTTACAGAATGATGATCAAATAAATATTTACGCAAAATCCGTTGTCCTAGCTACAGGTGGAATTGGCGGTATTTTTAAAGATTCTACAAATCAACGGATTTTAACAGGGGATTCTCTGGCCTTAGCTTTTAGACATGACATTGAAATCAAGAATTTAGAATATATACAATTTCACCCTACAGGGCTTTATGATAATAATTACTATGGAAAACGTTTTCTCATTTCAGAAGCAGTAAGAGGCGAAGGGGGAAAACTCTTAAATCAAAAAGGAGAGCGTTTTATAGATGAACTACTACCTAGAGATGTAGTGACAAAATCCATTCGAGAAGAGATTGCAAAATCAAATATTCCTTATGTCTTTCTAGACATCTCCTTTTTATCAAGAGATTTTATTATAAATCGCTTTCCTATGATCTACGAAAAATGTACTCACATAGGAATTGATATAACAAAGGACCCCATGCTAGTCATCCCCTCACAGCATTATCATATGGGTGGAATCAAAGTAGATTTAGATTCCAAAACTTCTATGAAACAGCTCTATGCAATTGGAGAAACAAGCTGTACAGGTATTCATGGCAAAAATAGATTAGCTAGTAATTCCCTATTAGAGGGCTTAGTCTTTTCAAAGAGATGTGCTCAAGCTATTAATGAAAGTTATAAGAATATCGAGCTGGTAAAGATCCCTACAACAATGGACAAGGTCGATCTTAGTTCCTTTCAACGTGAAAACAAACAATTGCTTAAGAAAGAAATACAAAGGAGGTTACCTGACTTACATGATGAATTATTTGATAATCGATAAAATTATTCAAAATGCGCTTAAAGAAGATGTTACTAGTGAAGACATTACCACTAACAGTATCGTAGCAGAAGATGCAATCGCCACAGTGGACTTAATCGCTAAAGAAGAAGGTATTATGGCAGGGCTATTCGTCTTTAAGAGAGTATTTGATATTCTTGGCAATGTAGATGTAAATTTCTTAAAAGCAGATGGGCACCAAGTATCACCAGGAGATAAAATCGCATTTATTTCAGGAAATGCAAGAAATATATTGACAGGAGAAAGAACTGCTTTAAATTTACTTCAAAGGTTAAGCGGTATTGCTACAGCGACTAACCTTTATACTAAAAAACTTCAAGGAACAAAAGCTAAAGTTGTAGATACAAGAAAGACTACACCTGGCCTTAGGGTATTAGAAAAATATGCTGTGAGAGTAGGTGGTGGCGCAAATCATCGCTTTAATTTATCCGATAGCATTTTGATTAAAGACAACCACATTGGTGCAGCTGGAAGCATAAGTAATGCAGTAAATTTGGCAAGACAAAATACGTCTTTTGTCAATAAAATAGAGGTTGAAGTTGAAAACTTTGATATGTTAGAGGAAGCTCTCGCTATTGGTGCAGATATTATTATGCTGGACAATATGAGCCCTGAGATGATGAAAGAAGCTGTTAAGAAAATTGACGGCAAAGCCATCACGGAAGCTTCTGGAAACGTCAGCTTAGAGACCATTAAAGCAATCGGTAAAACTGGAGTAGATTATATATCTGTGGGAAAATTAACCCACTCTGTAAGTGCATTAGATATTAGTATGAAAAATATGAAACTCATTAATTAGCTATTCAACTACCAGTACTCTAGAGTTGTGCTCTGTGGGTCACTTTAATAGTTGTAGGCAAAAGTAGCGAGCTGCCTTTCCTACATTAATTTGCTTAAAGGTGAAGTGTATAACTTTACAATTTACATTTTTATTTTTCAAAAAGACTCTGATTTCAGAGTCTTTTTGTGTATTGAAAAAGTCCGTTCTTAGATTTAACTACTTCTCTATATGCAGTTGGACTTTTGACCTATAAGACTTGACCCTAGCACTGATGGCTAAAGTACGAAGACACTTTCAATTTCATCTATTTACATATGTGAATTAATTATGATATAATAGTCCGAATTATGTATAATAAGGATGATATAAATGATAACAGCTACAAATATTAGTTTACGATATGGAGACCAAAAGCTTTTTGAAGATGTAAATTTAAAATTTACAGAAGGAAATTGTTACGGTGTAATTGGCGCTAATGGCGCTGGAAAGAGTACATTTCTAAAGATTTTATCTGGACAAATCGAACCAAATACTGGCGACATTAGCATTGCTAAAGATGTACGACTTTCCGTATTAAAACAAGATCACTATCAATACGATGACAAGGTGGTTTTAGGAACAGTAATATCAGGTAACCCTCGCCTTTATGAAATCATGAAGGAAAAGGATGAAATCTACGCAAAAGCTAATTTTAATGATGAAGATGGTATTCGTGCAGCAGTATTAGAAGGAGAATTTGCAGACCTTAATGGTTGGGAAGCTGAATCAGAAGCTGCAACATTACTTCAAGGATTAGGAATTTCAGGTGATTTACACGACAAAACCATGGCTCAATTACAAGGATCGGAAAAAGTAAAAGTACTTTTAGCTCAAGCCTTATTTGGACATCCTGGGGTTTTAGTATTAGATGAGCCTACCAACAACTTAGACTTACAATCCGTCAAATGGTTAGAAGAGTTCTTAATTAATTTTGAAGGAACTGTCATCGTCGTATCCCACGACAGATACTTCTTAAATAAAGTTTGTACACACATCTGTGATGTAGACTTTGGAAAGATTAAGATGTTTATGGGTAATTACGACTTTTGGTATGAGTCAAGTCAACTTGCCCTTCAAATGGCTCGAGATCAAAACAAGAAAAAAGAAGATAAGGTCAAACAACTCCAAGAATTTATTGCTCGATTTAGCGCCAATGCTTCAAAATCAAAGCAAGCTACATCTCGTAAGAAAATCTTAGAAAAAATTACTTTAGATGATATTCAACCATCGTCAAGAAAGTACCCCTATGTAGCATTTAAGCCAGAAAGAGAAGTAGGCAACGATATTCTAACAATTGAAAATATTAGCAAAACAATTGATGGAGTAAAGGTCCTCGACAATGTAAGTTTTGGCGTACTTAAGGGAGATAAAATTGCCTTAGTATCTCCAAACGAAGTAGTCAACACTACATTAATAAAAATACTGACAGGTGAAATGGAACCTGATAGCGGATCTTATAAATGGGGCGTAACCATATCAAAATCTTATTTTCCAAAGGACAACTCTGAGTTTTTTAACGATGTTCAATTAAACCTTGTAGATTGGATGCGTCAATTCTCAAAAGATCAAACAGAGAGCTACGTTCGAGGTTTCCTAGGAAGAATGCTCTTCTCAGGTGATGAAACTCAAAAGAAAGTTAAGGTTTTATCTGGTGGAGAAAAAGTTCGTTGTATGTTGTCAAAAATGATGCTTAATGAAGCCAATTTCTTACTATTAGACCAACCTACAAACCACTTAGACCTAGAATCTATTACCGCATTAAATAATGGTCTAGCTGATTATAAAAGCAATATTATATTCACATCTCATGACCACCAATTTGTACAAACTATTGCAAACCGAATCATCGACATAAGACCAGAGGGCGTAATTGATAGGCGCATGTCTTATGATGAGTATTTAGAGTTAAATTCGTAAAACTTTATCTTTAGAAACCTAGTTGTATTATACTAGGTTTTTTTTATTAGTTGGACGGTTGGTTGTTGTCTGATATGTATACATATCTCAGACGATTCTATATTGCAGATACTCTTGTTCAGCTCTTGGCTAGCTGTTTAAAATAGGGGATTTCGTGATATACTTAGAGTAATATGAATAAACAGGAGGTACTTATGAAAAAGATATTGGTTTTTTTAGCAGATGGATTTGAGGAAATTGAGGCACTTACTTTAGTTGATGTATTGCGCCGTGGAAATGTGCAAATAGATACTTGTTCTCTAGAAGAAAAGATGGTTCGAGGCACTCACGATATTTACGTTCAAGCTGATATCTTACTAAAGGATGGTTTAGATGAGTACGACGGAATCTATCTACCTGGCGGAATGCCTGGGGCTAAGAATCTTCAAAAAAATAGCAAAGTTCAAGAAATAGTCAAAGAGTATTTCCATAAAGGCAAATTAGTCTCTGCAATCTGTGCAGCCCCTATTGCACTAAATAGTGCTGGAATATTAAAAGGCAAAAAAGGCACTTCTTATCCAGGATTTGAAGATCAATTAGATTATGATGAGTACCTAGAAGCACCAGTAGTCGTGTGTGACAATATCATTACTTCACGAGGACCTGCTACAGCTCTTCCCATAGCCTTTGAGATATTAAAGTACTTAGGATATGAAAAAGAAGCAGAAACTATAAAAGAAGACATGTTGTTTTAGCTAATAGAGCAAAATTAAAAGTGTAAAATTGTGCACCTTGCCTTTCAGTGAGGTAATGTAAGGAACGACACCCTCGTCGTTCCTCTATGAAAGCTCGTTTAGCAAAAGTTGTGTAAGTTTCTCTGTAAGAACTTTTACCGTCTCGATTTCTTCCACTATAATACCCTCAATATGGATACCACAAGTCGCTACTACGTTCTTATTAAGAGCTGAGGAAAGCTTATGAGATACATATTTTGCTACTTCATCATCTTTATGACCTGTAAAGTTTATGACAGATGTAGTAGCGCTAGTTATATTTGAGTCTAAAAGACTAGGCCTAGGAACACTTGCCGTTACGCATCCTATATGAGGCTTATCCCCTCCTGAGATGATTACACACAAATCTTCTCCGACAGGTATAACCTTTGCCTCTATCCGTATTCGCCCGTCTACAACAAAGCATTCAATCATAATTCTTCTCCCCATCGCTTAAATCCATCTAATTCAATATGAAACTTTTCCAAAACCTTGCCGACAATATGTGTATTCATATCATCTAAACCACAAGGTTTATTGTAATATGTAATCATAGGGGGAATTAAAATCACGCCAGCTTGGGATAAGGATAGCATATTCCTTAGATGTATAGAGCTTAAAGGAGTCTCTCTAGGAACTACAACAAGAGTTCGTCCTTCTTTTAAGGTAACATCCGCTGCCCTTAGAAGTAAATTATCTGAATACCCTGTAGCAATACCCGCTACTGTCTTCATACTACAAGGAATAATGACCATCCCTTCTGTACGAAAAGTACCAGAGGCAATCTTGTCTCCAATATTCTTTATATCATATACATGATCTGCCAACTCCATTACATGTGAAACCTTATAATCCGTCTCTTGGTAAATAGTCTCCTCTGCTCCCTTTGAAATGACAAGGTGGGTTTCATAATCCGCTTTCTCCTTTAGAACAGTTAAGAGCTTAATACCAAGCACAGCACCACTAGCCCCACTCATGCCTATGACAATCTGTTTCTTTTTTATTATATTTTTCATTATTATCACGCCTCTGTACTCGTTGTGTAGTTGTATTATATAGAATAAACTTATTATACATTAAATAGAAGAATTTTCAAATGTGAGTATTATCAGAAAGCGGAACTCTGTTGATGTTTCGAACAGATATGTGGTGATGGTTGCCCTCATTATTTTTCAATAAAGTTCTTATCAATAATAAAATAACCCCGCCAAAAGACGAGGTTTTCACTTTACATTTTAAATTCTAAACTTTACACTTATTTATATCCATTCTTCTTATCTGTTGCTTCATCTTTGATTTCTTCTCTCATTCCCTTAAGAGCGTCTTTTCGTCTTTCGTTTTTTGCTTCAAGAGTTTGTTTCATTTTTTGATCATCTGTAACGTCAATCATCTCATTAGCCAACTCAATATTTTGTAGTGTTTTCCCAATATTATACTCAATCTTATCTACATTATCTCTTCTATCATCTGGTTTTGCTTTATTCTTCATATCTTCATCTCCTTTTTGTTTATTATTCTTAGTATGTTTCAAAAGATGTAGATTATGACTTGTAAAGATTTGAAATGAATTGGCTGAAGCGGAATGCAAAAGAATCCATCCATAAACTGGATATTTTTATTTCTTAATTTATATTCAATAAAGGCCACTAATTCTAA
>CAZVEI010000066.1:0-8248 GCA_964626295.1 uncultured Alkalibaculum sp. | reverse complement strand
ATATTTTTTTATCTTTCAATAAATCATATATGTATTATAACAATATTATGGGTTAAAAAAAACTGATTTCAACATTTACTGGTTGGTTCCTTAGACGATTGGTCGGTTGGGCGGAAAAAACAAAATAGCGGAAAGCTGAACTCTAAAAATAATGTACAATTGAAATATAATATGCAGACGTAATTTGAGCTCCATAAAAGCCTTTTGGGCTGTCATTCAGAGCATGCAACTGTTCCACTATTGTTCAAATTTATAATTAAAAATCTTTTTTTACTTTTGATTCAATGTTACAAAATATTACCAGATTATTTTTTTGAGATAAAGATAAACTATTACTACACCAACAAATAAAGGAGGCAACAAACATGAGTAGAAGAAAACAAAAAGCAGGATTAGAAAATTTCAAACAGGAATGCGCTAATGACTTAAACATCAATTTGAAACAAGGCTACAATGGTGATTTGACTTCTAAACAAGCTGGCTCCATTGGTGGAGAAATGGTCAAGAGAATGGTTCGTTCTTACGAAGAAAAGAATATGAACAATCAATAATAGAAAATCCACTCCAGAACTTTATTGTTTAAAAACAAAAGCGTCCCTTACTTTAGGACGCTTTTGCTCATTCTACGTTCTGCATTTTTAACTGTATTTTACGCTTTAATCTTCCAACTTTTCAACGTTCCAATTTTACTTATGTAATATAGGTGAAACTCTCTTGTACACCAACATGGTGATAATAGAAATACTTAAAGTCTTTAATACATTAAATGGTGTAATTCCATATAATACTAATGTAAAATAATCTTTTATAGCTGGATTCACCACAGAACCCATTCCTACGATTGCTTCCATTGGCATCATAGTCTCGTAAAATGGAAGGGTAATGTAGTAGTTGACAACTCCCGCAATGACAATCATACTCACTGCTCCTACTATTAATCCCATAATTGCATTCTTCTTCGTTTTCTTCCTTTTGTAAATGAGACCTATAGGGATGACCCAAGCACAACCTATAAGGAAATTTGCCAGTTGTCCTACCCCACCTGTTTCCGATCCTTTTACAATAAAATGCAAAATATTTTTAATTAACTCAATAAGTACACCTGCTACTGGACCCATAGAAAAAGCGCCTAGTATAGCGGGAATATCGCTGGCGTCAATTTTTAAAAACGCTGGGAATAACATGGGAATAGGAAAGTCGATATACATTAAAATAAATGCAATTGTACTAAGAACTGCTATTCTCACTAAATATCTTGTCTTGTTGCTAGCCATAGTAAAGCCTCCTCAAATTATAGTTGGAATAATTAAAAACTTAGCCATCAGTGGTCTGGGGTCAAGTCTTACGGGTCAAAATTTACCTAACCACCTCAGAGTCGAATACGTCGATTCTGAGGTCGCACCACTTGCCAAATAAAAGCTAAGCTTTTATTCCATATCCATGAGATTTTCGAGCCAAATTGGCAAGCCATTTGTCTCAGAATCCCATGTCTACGGCGAAAGCTATACTTTTGCCTGGCTCGTTGGTTCACGAAAAATAAGCCCTTGATTTCTCAAGGGCTTTTAAACGAGTTCAAAGACGAGTTCAATAAAATACAAATAAAACTCTAATCCTCTTTCATCCAGACTTTACTGTCGGTCTTGGAATTTCACCAAGTCAACCTAAATAGGCTCGCGGACTTTACCGCCGGTCGGGAATTACACCCTGCCCTGAGAACTTAATTATTCTTTTATGAGATAACTATAACATACTTTATACAATAGTTCAACTCATTTTTAACTACTGTTTAACAATAGTTCAACTATCCTTAAACAGTAGTTAAACAATTGTTTAGCCATTGTTGCACTATCGTTCGACTACTGTTCCTCTTTCATGCTAAGAGAAATTCGTCCTCTTTCTACGTCTACTCCAATAACTCTTACTTTCACAATATCTCCTACTGCTACTACATCCATAGGGTTTTTGACGAATTTATCGCTTAATTGTGAAATGTGAACCAATCCATCTTGATGTACTCCTATATCTACAAAAGCGCCAAAGTCAATGACATTACGCACTGTTCCCGTTAATACCATGCCTTCTTTAAGGTCTTTTACTTCCATTACTTCAGTCTTAAAGATTGGTCTTTCAAATTCGTCTCGAGGATCTCTTCCTGGTTTTTGAATTTCTTTTAAGATATCTACAAGGGTTAGTTTTCCGATAGACAAGTCTTTAGAGAGTTGCTCTATATTTGCCTTGCTAAAAGCTTTACCTATTTCAGAATATTTCATTCGAATATCTTCAATTTCGTAATTGAAATGATTTAATAGCCTCATAGCATCATCATAGGATTCTGGATGTACGGCTGTATTGTCTAGAGGATTTTCACCTTCTGAAATTCTTAAAAAGCCTGCAGCTTGCTCAAATGCCTTATCCCCGATTTTCTTTACTTTTCTTATAGTCTTTCTATTTGTAAAGGGACCATTTTCTCTTCTGTATTCAATAATGTTTTGAGCCGTCGTGTTATTAAGACCAGAGATGTTTTTTAAAAGTGACACTGACGCTGTATTAATATCTACTCCAACGCTATTTACTACATCTTCAATAACGCCATCTAAGGATTTCTGAAGCTCTTTTTGATTTACATCGTGTTGATATTGTCCTACTCCTATGTGCTTTGGATCAATCTTTACTAATTCAGCTAAAGGATCTTGCAATCTTCTAGCAATAGAAATAGCACCTCTTAAGGATACATTAATTTCAGGAAATTCCTCATTGGCTAATTTAGAAGCAGAGTATACAGATGCTCCTGCTTCATTGACTATTAAGTACTCCACTTTTAAATTATTCTTTTTAATAAAATCGGCCACAATAATTTCAGATTCTCTAGAAGCTGTTCCATTTCCTATAGCTATTAATGTAATAGCGTATTTTTTCACAAGACTGAAAAGAGTTTTTTCAGATTCTGCAATCTTGTTTTCAGGGGCAGTAGGATAAATGGTAGCTGTATCTAAAAGCTCTCCAAATTCATCTACAACAGCTAACTTGCAACCGGTACGGAAGGCTGGGTCAAAACCTAAAACCACCCTGCCCTTTACTGGAGGTTGTAACAAGTAATTTTTTAAGTTAGTGGCAAATACTTTTATAGCTTCTTTTTCAGCTATTTCTGTAAGGGTAGAGCGAATTTCTCTTTCGATTGAAGGAAAAATAAGCCTCTTATAGGAGTCTTTTATAGCATCTATCATAAATTGATTTGTGTGTTTATTTAAAAGTACTCCATTTAAATACTGGAGAATTCTCTCTTCATCTATTTGAATCTTTATATTTAGTACGCCCTTTTTCTCTCCACGATTGGTTGCTAATACTCGATGATTTGCGATTTTATTTACTTTTTCAGAAAAGTCGTAATACATCTCAAATTCCGTAATCTCTTCTTGAGATTTCTTTGAGCAAGTAGAAGTGAGAAAACCATGTTCGAAGACCAATTTACGGATTTTTTTACGATATTCAGCCTCGTCAGATATATCCTCAGCTATAATATCCATCGCTTTAGCTACAGCGTCTTCTCCAGTTTCAATTTTCTTTTCAAGGTCAATGTATTTTTTGCCTTCCTGAAGAATTTCATCATCTACAGATATTTGCAAACGAATAAGTGTAGCTAGTGGCTCTAAACCTAATTCTCTAGCGATAACAGCTCTAGTCTTTCTCTTTTGCTTGTAAGGAAGGTATAAGTCCTCAACTTCTTGAAGAATGGCTGCTATTTCAATTTTTTTAGCTAATTCATTTGTTAACTTGCCCTGGTTTTCAATAGAGCGTACGACTTCTTCTTTTCGCTTTTCTAAATTTCTTAAGTATGTTAATCTCTCATCTAATTCACGAAGGGTAACATCGTCTAAATTCCCAGTAGCTTCCTTTCGATATCTCGCGATAAAAGGAATGGTATTTCCTTCGTCAATAAGCTTAATTGTAGTCTCAACTTGATTTCTTCTTATATTAAATTCTTTTGTAATTTGTTCTATGATCTTATTCAAATAGTAAAACTCCTTTAATAAAAAGCCACCAGCTATTAGCGTTTAATCTTCTAGTGCTGATTTTTTGAGGTATTCATTTATAAATAAATCTAAATCCCCGTCCATTACAGCTTGTACGTTTCCCGTTTCTGCATTGGTGCGGTGGTCTTTGACCATACTATATGGGTGGAATACATAGGATCTGATTTGATTTCCCCAAGCTATTTGCCCGTATTCTCCTTGAATATCTTCTATCTTTTCCTTGTGTTCCCGCTCTTTAATTTCTACTAATTTGCTCACTAACATTTTCATGGCCGTCTCTCTATTTTGAATCTGAGAGCGCTCGTTTTGGCATTGAACCACAACACCTGTAGGAATATGAGTAATTCGAATGGCTGATTCTGTTTTATTGACATGTTGTCCACCTGCGCCACTAGATCTGTAGGTATCAATTCTCAAATCATCGGCATTGATCTCTATACTCGTATCTTCTTCTATTTGAGGTGTAATATCAACAGAGGCAAAGGACGTATGTCTTCTCCCAGAGGCGTCAAAGGGAGAAATTCGAACAAGCCGATGTACACCTTTTTCGCTTTTTAAATACCCATAGGCATTATTTCCTTCTATTGATAATGTTACACTCTTTATTCCAGCTTCATCTCCTAGCTGATAATCTAAAGTTTTAACTTTAAAACTTTTCTTTTCAGCCCATCTCAAATACATTCTAAGGAGCATTTCAGCCCAATCATGAGATTCCGTTCCACCCGCTCCAGGGTGTATTGAAAAGATCACGTCATTACCATCGTATTCACCACTTAATAGAGTCTCTAAATTAAACGCTTCAATTGCCTTTTCTAATTCGTTCATAGAAGTTCTTAGGTCCTCTTCTAGGTCTTTATCTTCGCTTTCCTCTATTAACTCTATCAGTAAGCCAATATCCTCTAGTTTGCTCTCAAGTCCATTAACCTTTTCCCACTTATCTTTAAGGGCACTGGTCTGCTTTAATATCTTCTTAGCATTTTCCTGATTATCCCAAAAGTCGGGGGCATTCATTTTTCGCTCTAACTCGTCAACTTCAAATTTTATCTTTGGCAAGTCAAAGTGAATCCCTCAATTCTTCAAAGATTTCACTTGCTTCTTTATACCTTCTTTTGTACTCCTGTATGTCCATACTTTTTCACCTCTTATAGATTGTTTCCACAGCATTTTTTATACTTCTTGCCACTTCCACATGGACAAGGGTCATTTCGTCCAACCTTATCTTTATTTACAACGGGCTTATTTACCTTTTCGTCTTTATTCGTGGTCACCTGAGAAAGATCCATAGCTTCTTTTTGTTCTACTTTATCTTTTTTCACGTCAATGTGGAATAAGTATTTCACTGTATCTTCTTGAATGCTTTGATTCATCTGTTCAAACATATCGAAGCCTTCTTTTGTATAAGCTACAACTGGATCAATTTGACCATAAGCTCTTAGCCCAATTCCCTGTCTTAATTGATCCATATTGTCAATATGATCCATCCACTTACTATCGACAACTCTTAGTAAAACTACCCTTTCAAGCTCTTTCATTTGCTCTACGCCAATTTCGACAATTTTCGCCTCGTAAGTTTTCATGGCTTTATCCATTAGAACTTCTTTTATTTCATCTTGAGTAGTGTCTTTGTCTTTAAATGTGAGCGTTCCTTTTTCTAAAAATATGGTCTCACAGCGCTCAACTAAGCCCTCTAAGTCCCATTCATCTATATGCTGGCTAAAACCAGTGTAAATGCTGATGCTGTCGTCGATAATCCCCTCTAACATCTTTAGAATTTGCTCATGCACATCTTGACCTTCTAATACAGACTTTCTCTGAGAGTAGATGATCTTTCTCTGTTTGTTCATGACATCGTCATACTGTAAGACGTGCTTTCTTATGCCAAAGTTTTTACCTTCTACTTTCTTTTGAGCATTTTCGATGCCCTTAGTAAGCATTTTATGTTCTATTGGAACGTCTTCTTCTAAACCAATATTGTCTACTAATCCCAAGATTTTTTCAGATCCAAATAGCCTCATTAAATCATCTTCTAAGGAAATAAAGAATTGTGAAGAACCTGGATCTCCCTGTCTAGCAGAACGACCTCTCAGCTGATTGTCAATTCTTCTACTTTCATGTCTTTCTGTACCAATAATGTGCAAACCGCCTACAGACTTGACTTGTGGATCTAAGACAATATCTGTACCTCTACCCGCCATATTCGTAGAGATCGTAACTGCATTTTTTTGTCCTGCATTGCTGACTATTTCCGCTTCTTTCTCGTGGTATTTTGCATTTAGGACCTCGTGTTTTATGCCTCTTTTTTTCAACAAACTGCTTAATTCTTCTGATTTTTCAATAGAGATTGTACCTACTAATATTGGTTGACCTGTCTTATTTCTTCTTTCAATTTCATCTGCTACCGCCTTAAACTTCGCTTTTTCAGATTTATAGATGACATCATTAATATCCTTACGGATCATATCCTTATTTGTTGGAATGCACAATACATCCATATTGTAAATGGATTTAAATTCTTCTTCCTCTGTTTTAGCTGTACCTGTCATACCACTGAGTTTTTCGTACATTCTAAAATAGTTTTGGAAGGTAATCGTTGCAAGGGTTTTAGATTCTCTCTCTACTTTCACATTTTCCTTGGCTTCTATAGCTTGATGAAGTCCGTTGCTGTACCTTCTGCCCTCCATAAGCCGCCCAGTAAATTCATCAACAATGACGACTTCACCATTTTGTACTACATAATCCTTATCTTTCTTCATAGAATATACGGCTTTTAAGGCTTGATTAATATGATGAGATAATTCCATGTTTTCCATATCCGCTAGATTTTCTATTCCAAATTGTTTTTCGGCTTTTTCAACTCCGTCTTCTGTCAATGTCACGGAAGATGCTTTTTCATCGATAAGGAAGTCCTCTTCTTCTTTTAATCTCTTTACAAAGCTATCTACAATATTGTAAAGCTTCGTGCTCTTATCTCCACTTCCTGAGATAATAAGAGGAGTTCTAGCTTCATCGATTAATATACTATCCACTTCATCTACAATAGCGTAGTGGAGCTTTCTTTGTACCATCTGTTCTAAGTGAACCACCATATTGTCTCTTAAATAATCAAAACCAAATTCATTATTGGTTCCATAAGTGATATCTGCGCTGTAAGCTGCCTTTTTTTCTTGAGGAGTCATTCCATGTACCACTAAACCTACTTTTAGGCCTAAAAATTCATGGAGCTTGCCCATCCACTCACTATCTCTTTGAGCTAGGTAGCTATTGACGGTAACAATGTGTATACCTTTTCCTGAAAGGGCATTTAAATAAGCTGGAAGAGTAGACACAAGAGTCTTTCCTTCACCTGTCTTCATCTCTGCAATATTTCCTTGGTGAAGAACCATTCCGCCTAATAGTTGAACTGGGAAATGTCTCATACCTAAAACACGGTCCCCTCCCTCTCTAACGACAGCGAAGGCCTCTACTAAAAGATCATCTTCGCTTTCTCCCTTTTGAAGTCTATTTTTAAATTCAGCGGTTTTGCCCTTTAGATCTTCATCAGAAAGTTTTTTCATTTCTTCGTCTAAAGCAATAATTTTATCTACAGTCTTCATTAATTTCTTTATTTCTTTTGCATCTAAATCACCAAATATCTTTTTCAGTAACGACATATTTACACCTCTTTGTTAGGATTGTGCTTTAATTGAATTTATATGTTTACCTAATTGCTTATTTAACTGTAGCAATCTCTATGGTCTCTATTTTAACCCTACAGTTCTTTATCCAATTTACTGTTCAGATAGTATATCATAAAAAAGACTTGTTTACATTACAAGTCCTTTTTCCAAAAGTTGATTTTTTTACCACCAACAGTAATTTCCACTAAAGTGTATCCATCGGCTTTTCTTTTTTTCATCTTTTTCATTAATTCAATTCGATCACTATCTGTAAGATTTTGAAGCATATAGCTCTCTTCTTCATTCTTTTGATTTTTTTCTTGTAAATTAGTATGGGATAGTTCTAATTCTTCTACACTGTTTTCGTCTTGATTCGTAGCCTCTACAGGTTCTTCCTCTTGATTTACTTCTTTTTCCTGAATAGGCAAGTGGTAGTTGGGATTTTCTTTAATTTTACCATTTATAATAATGAATTGATGTATCGTATCAATCTCTTCATAATCAGTTTGCTGTTGTTCTTTGTATGCATTCAAGTCAGTTTGAGGTGTATCATCAACTACT